>NZ_JBJUDF010000363.1:0-13807 GCF_046067725.1 Planktothrix sp. | reverse complement strand
CAACAACATAAAAATTTCCGTATTTATACGGCTGACCAAAGCAAGAGTTATCTATTAATTTATTCAAGAGTTTAGCAAAAAATAGCTTGTCTCAAAAACTGTATCAATTTCTACAAACTATTTTATTTAAAAAAGTGATCGCTTTTCTGACTGGTTCATGTGTTGAAATGCGATCGCCTCTGATACAATTTACTAAGATGCTATAATTAACTTACATTTCTCTTTAAGTGTTGCAAAGCTCGATCATGCAGATTAAAGTCGAAGTTCCAGATGAATTAGCGATGCGGTTAAGTCCACTGCAAGAGCAGTTAACACACATTTTAGAACTGGGTTTGCGGGAATGGAGTGCAGATGCTCAATCAGGATTTTCTGGGTTGGCAGATGTATTAGAATTCTTGGCAAATCTTCCCACTCCAGAGGAAATTTTGGCGTTGAAGCCGTCGGAAGCATTACAACAACATATTAACAATTTGCTAGAAAAAAATAGAACCGTTGGGTTGACGGCTGAAGAGGAACGATCATGGCAACAATATGAATATATTGAACATTTGGTACGGGTGGCTAAGGCTAAAGCATTGCTGAAACTTAACGCAGCTAAAAAATGAGTAAGGCTTATGTTTCTGCTGCTCTCAAACGCTTGGTTTGCGATCGCGCTAATTTTGCTTGTGAGTATTGTTTGATGCCAGAAATTTCTGTTTTTGTACCCCATGAAATCGATCATATTATTGCAGAAAAGCACGGCGGACAAACGAACGAAAATAATTTAGCATTGGCTTGTACAATCTGCAACAAATATAAAGGAAGCGATCTGGCTTCAATCGATCCACTGAATGGGGAAATTGTCAGATTGTATCACCCTCGTCGCGATCGCTGGCGGGAGCATTTTAAATTAGAAAAAGGCGAAATTATCCCGTTAACTGCGATTGGACAAGTGACAGTAAAATTGTTACAGATAAATCGTTCAGAGCGAGTTGAGGAACGAAGGTTACTATCACAAGCAAATATTTTGGATATTCCAGAATTCTAATTTTACTATAAAAAGTAGGTTAGATTGAACTTCATTAATAATTCTATATTAATTATAGCGCGATCTTCTCTTCATAAAAACAGGATGGGAGTGTGGAAACTCAGTGTCTTCAGACCTGAGAGTGTCAAAGAATATGCTTGAATGCAGTACAGCTTATCAAGAGTGCTCCTCTAAACAAACCGTTGTTAAGGCTTGAATTAATCGTTGATTTTGAGCTTCTGTTTTAACCGCAACTCGGAAATAGCGATCGCCTAAACTCGGAAAACTCAGACAATCTCGAATTAAAATTTGATAATTTTTTAATAACTTGAATTGCAATTGAGAAACAGAATAATCTGACTCGACTAAAATAAAATTAGCAACACTAGGATAAGGTTTTAATCCGGGTATATGGGTTAAATCTTGATAAAGTTTCGGGCGAGAGTCTTCTAACCAATGCCAGGTTTGTTCTTGAAATTCTGTATCTTGTAAAACCGCAATTCCGGCAGCCACTGCTAAACTATTCACAGGCCAAGGATCACGCCAGCCTTGCCATTTTTTTAACCGTTGGGGATGGGCGATCGCATATCCTAAACGCAGACCTGGTAAACTATAAAATTTGGTCAGCGATCGCAAAATCACTAAATTCTCAAATTCCTTCACCCAAGACACTAAACTTTGCTGTTGACTGGGAACTAAAAAATCCA
This sequence comes from Planktothrix sp., assembly GCF_046067725.1. NCBI lineage: Bacteria > Bacillati > Cyanobacteriota > Cyanophyceae > Oscillatoriales > Microcoleaceae > Planktothrix > Planktothrix sp. The sequence continues at coordinate 12,094 of NZ_JBJUDF010000363.1, read as the reverse complement.
TAAAGGCTTCATCAACCACCACCAAAGCAAACTGTTCTAGGGATTTTAATAAAACACGAGCAGAAAATAACTTTCCCGTCGGGTTATGGGGATTATTAATTAATAAACCGGAGCGAGAGTTAGTCGGTTGAGGAAGAACAAAATCTAACTCAACAGAAGCCATCGAAAGCGGACACTCGATCACCGTGCCATCAAAAGCGTTCAGCGTCCGCCCATAGTCCCCAAAGGCAGGAGTCAGTAAATAAGTCGCATCTAACTGCGCCAGTTCCCGTCCTGCCCAAGTCAGTAATTCTGCGGCTCCATTTCCGGGTAAAATCCAATCCGCCTCTAAAAACCCCTGGTTCAGTCCCTCATTAACCCCCCATGCGATCGCTGCTCTCAATTGTCCATAATCAGGATTCGGATAAGCGTTTAACTCACTGAGATGGTCGTTGATGGCTGTCAAAGCCGATAAAGGTGGGCCCCAAGGATTAATACTGGCAGAAAAATCCAGAATATCCTGGGGAGAACAGTTGGCTACGGTCGCAGCCCATATTAAATTTCCCCCGTGTCGGGGTGAATGGGGTGCTTCCACAACTAAAAATTAATCCTCGCTATGAGCTACTTTTTCTTTGAATAATTTCCCCGCCGAGAATGCAGGAACTTTCGTGGCTGGAATTTCCATTTTTTCACCGGTTTTCGGGTTGCGACCTTCACGTGCTTTCCGTTCCCGTGACTCAAAAGAACCAAAGCCAACCAGTGTTACTTTATCTTCATTGGAAACAGCTTCCATAATCGTATCTAAAGCTGCTGTTAACACCGCATCAGCTTGTTTTTTCGTCACAGTAGCCCGTTCTGCTACGGCATCCACTAATTCACCTTTGTTCATCTGAGTTTCTACTCCTTAAAGTTAGCATGAAGCTATCGATCGCCATTGGCGGGACAGAACCCATCCCATAAGCTCTCAAAAGCTAAGGTTGAGGGAACAGCGATCGTTCACCTCCTCCGTGACCCGGTAAGGGATGGATTAAGTTCTCCCCTCTCCCAAGTGCAACGTCATCCCTGTAGGGTCAATCTTGGCAAAAAATTTTGAATTTCTAAACGCTGCGATCCCTACAGAACCTAATTTGCAATGATTTATTCTAAGGGTTGTTTAGCGAATAGGGAAGACTTCAACCAATAATTTATAGAGATTTAAGGCCAACCCAACTGGAACAGCAAGATTAAGCGTGCGCCCCTCAGCAGCAAAAAGTAACTTGATTTTGGGTCTGTGTGGGTACTTTAGGTTTATGTTTGCTATATTTGAATAGTATTTTTTACAATTATCTCACCAATAGCATCATTTTTATTCAGTTATGTCAAGTGATTTATCGAGCTTTAAAAACCTGTGGAAAAAGCTAGTATTCTCCCCGAAACAAACCTCAACCTTGATCTCAACTATCATCTTGACTTTAATAAGTTTAACGGTCGAGAGTTTCTGGCAACCCACCATTTCCAGTGTAATCTTAGCAGCGTCACCCCGGGAATTAGAAGCTCAAAAAATTATTGGTAAATGGCAAGTACCTACTAATCTTTCATCGGGTATTATATTTACAGAAGAAGGAAAAGTTTATCTGTTTACAACACCGATTGAAGCTTTAGAATTACAATATACAATTGATCCGAATTTTAGACCCGGATTGATGATTTTTCGTGATGGAGACGGAAAAATTGTCGGAACCGCAATTTTTGAGTTTACTGAGACCGGAGAATTACAATTAGACTTAAATATTAGTGGAGAGGAACAACCTGTTATGACAACTTTTCAGACTCAACCTCTACTCTTTAAAAAAAGCTCTGATAGTGCTAGAATTCCAACTTCAGTAACAATCAAAACTCCCACAGCATCAGAATTAAAGCAAGAAGCCGATCAAGATACCCAATTAGAAGCTAAACAGTATATTGAAATTATGAATCGAGGTCATCAAACGAGTTATGCTCAATATAATCTATTTCAACCTAATTTAGAAGAATTTATTAAAGGTCTACCTGCGGAAACTCGAAATTATAGCTACAATATCAGAATGATTGATGAAAAAAGTATGGTTCAATCGGTAGCCCAAGCTAAACGGACAGGATTAAAAAGCTATATTGGAATTGTTTATATTATTCAACCTTCATCTGCTAGTAATATTACCACAAAATCAATCCTTTGTGAAAGTGATCAGCCAACTCAAAAACCTCCGTCTCAACCGTCTTTCTTCACCAGTCGTGGGGTGAGTTGTCCGCCGGGATATTCTGTTGTATCCGAGTAAAGAATAGAGGAGGAGAAAGAATTAACTCCTGACTCCTGCTCTACAACAGCTAACCGTCTAACAAAACCCCTAACCTAACGCCCTTGCATCATCCGTAAGGCATCGGGACTAGGGTTATATTGATAACCATAGGGAGAGCGATCGCTGTCATCCAAAATTTGAGGCGTGACTAACACAATCACTTCCGCCCGTGTATTCTCCTTAGTGGTTCTGCGGAATAAGGAGCCCACAATGGGTAAATCCCCTAATAGGGGAATTTTACTTGCATTAACTCGTTCCCTTTCCTGAATAATCCCCGATAAAATTAAGGTTTGACCATCGCGTAAACGAACCCTGCCAGAGTTTAGAGTGCGTACAAATGTTTGTGTTGCAAAAGCACCATTATTACTAATTTCAACCCGATCACCAATTGCACTGATCTCAGGGGTAACAATAAGTGTAACAAACCCATTATCATCAATTCTTTCAATATTAACCCCTAACTTAAGTCCAACATCTTCAAACTTAGGATCGCTATTAGTTTGTACACCTCCAGTGTTAGAAATCGTTGTCACGTTAACAGCTTTAACAATGTTTTCAACTAGAGCAACCGAAGCTTTTTCACCCTCCTGAACCACTAAGGTCGGATCGGTGAGAATCTTAGCATTGCCACTAATAATTTGAGCGGTCAAAGTGGATAAGAACTTGCGGGGATATTGGAAGAAGGGAAAAATGCTATTAGTGGTTGCACCTAAAGCCGTTAGGGCTCCAGTGGCTAAATCTCGGGTAAAGGGTGTGTAATCGGACACCCCGACTTGACCGGGACGCTCGGTTACAGGGGCAATCGGGTCTAAACTCACCCCTCCTCCGGGGGCAGTTAAAGGATTAACCGCCAATCCATTGCGATCATAAAAAGGAGCCTGACCGCTCAGATTTTGATCATCGTTGGTTCGATTCCGAATAATCGGTCGAGCATTAATCCCACTGGTCGCGGTGTCCCGATTGGCGGGATTATACCCACCAAAATTAACCGATGCCGCCCCCCCATCATTAACAAAGAAGGTATCGTTAACCCCAAAGGAGAAACTACTACTGGCTGCATCTGTTCCGGTTAAATTCATGTCAATGACTTTCACGTTAACAGCCACTTGACGCTGACGGAGATCTAGTTGAATCAGTTGAGACGAAGCCAACTCTACCAAACTAGGTGGCCCCACTAAAGTTATAGTGTTCAGTCGTTCATCTGCAAGAACTTGTAAACCTCGTAGTAGAGGAGTTGAATCTTTAGACTCAATGCGTAGTGTGTCTACACTGGTGTCTAAAGTAGTCTCTGTGGTAGTAATAGATTGGTCGTCTGTGTTAGGTACCTTGACAGATTCAACAGTTGTTTTTTGGGTTACCCTTGTTATTGCACTTTCAGCACCCATACTTGCTAAAAAGTTAGCTGCAACCCTAGAATCAACTTGATTGAGGCGCAAGGAACGAACCACAACATTTCTTACAGAATTGGGCAGCCGTGACCCAATAAAAACCGTATTTCCCGTGCGGTTGGCTTCTAACCCACTTAACCGTAAAACATGGTTAAAAACATCTTCAACGGACTCGTTTTCAATATCGAGAGAAATTTTTTGTCCGTTACCTGTTGCTGTTGCCCCTTGGCTTGCTTGTCCTGACTGTTCGGAAGCTCCATCGAGAAAAGCAATATTTAATCCTGCTGTGCGGGCTAATAATGCTAGTACATCAAGAACAGGGGCATCTCGCAAGACTAAACGGGGAATTCGTTGAGCAGCATTATCTAAACGAATCGCAGAAGTGGTTGTGGGATTGATATTAGAAACCGCAATATCCCCGACTGGTGGGGCAACGGCCCGAGGAAGGAAAGGCGGAGCCGCATCGGAAGGGCGAATCCCACTCTGGGGAAGATTGCGACCATCAATAGTAATTTGAGGATCGGGAACTAATACGGGTTGAGGGCTTCTGGCTGGGGGTTGTTGAGGGTTAGGATTGGCAGAAGGAGGGGGAGCCGGGGGGGTTACGGGTTGAGCCGGAGCTTGAGCAACAGCACCGGATGCTGAACCCATAGTAATTACAATTCCTTCCCTGCCTCCTTGCAAAATCCGAGCATCGGGGGGACTATTTACTCCACTCACAATTACCCGCACACTGGTGGGATCAAGTTGGGTGACAACCACCGAAGCAATACCCGGAATGGGGTTATTTTGTTGAAAGTTTTGTTTTTGGGCCGGAAGTTGCGTATTAATAATATCTGCAACAAAATCATTACCTCGTCTGACCACAAATACTTCCGGTCGTTCTCCAGCATTGGTCACTAATACTAGACCGACTTCCCCGTTCATTTCCACCAGTCGCACATCTTGAACTTTTGTTTGTGCAAAAGCTGGAGTCTGTGCCACAATGGCGATCGCAGCAGTGGTTAAAAGTCCTGCACCAATTCCTTGAAGTTCTCTCACGTTTTCTCCTCAACACAATATCACGTTTCGGCTGCTGGGTGAAAAAGGGTGTAGGGTATGGGGAAGCGTTTAATCATGCCCCTGATCCCTCCCGCTCCTCTACTCCCAGTGTTCCCCCTACCGTTGTTTTGTTCAAAGCAGTATCTAATATCCTGTTAAGATACACCAACTTCGGCCAAAATTCCAACTACTTTGGAGGTTCAGCCGGAGTTTCGGCTGGTTTTGCTGCTGCTGCGGCGGCTTTGGCTTGTTCTTCAGTCAAGGGAAGTAACACTTGTAATTCAAAGGAGGTTTTTAACCGTCGTTGGGGTTGATTGGCAGAGGGAACAAATTTTCCTTGTCGATATTCTCCCTCAATGGTTGGAGTTTGATCCTTCAAGGTCGATTTTAAACCTTTAACCACTAATAAAGGTTGTAACCGTTCTAAGGAAGCTAAAAATCCAAAGGTTTGATCAAAACTGCCTTCAAACTCGACTTTATAAGCCCGTCTTCTGAGTTTCCCATTGACATCGGGGCCCAAGCTGCCATCCTTGACAATCTCAGCATCTGGTGTTTCTAAGGCAATAGGAGTAAACATCGAAAGTTTAGCTTTCTTGCTATCATCAATAATCCCGGCATTAATTTTATTAATTTGTTCGTTAATATCAAATAACAAGGTTTCTAAACCTGCTTCATCGGCAAATAAAGCGGTAACAGTTGCTCGACGAACTTTCGCATCGGCTAACTCTTTTTCGGCTTTCGCCCGTTCTCGTAAACGTTGATCTTGTTTCTCAATTTCCTCTTGTTTGGTTTTAATTTCATCCCGTAAAGTTTGCCCTTGAGCTAAAGTGGGAAGAACGAATTGATAGATTAAGAAACCTGCGAAAATCGCCCCCACAACTCCAGCCCCAATACCCATAATTTTAGGGGTTAGGGGAACACCGAATATAACTGGCCCCCCAGCTTCGCCTTCAACATCTGGAATAAATTCATTGGCTACGGTCATTTCTTAATTACTCCTTTTTCTTCAAGGGTTTTAATCCGATTAACCAGCCCTAAAGCTCCATTGTTTTGAAGTTCAGTTAACATCTCTGAAGCCGTTGCCCGACTCAGATAGGTTTCAATCGTATACTTCACCACAGGTTGTAACTGAGGTTTAGCCATACCGCTATCCGCCGTTTCGGATTTAGCCACCAATTGAGTTGAGTTTTCTTCTAATTTAGCCTCAATCAATTTAGTTTTTTCTGAATTAAAAAAGGAAGATTGATTCAGCAATAATACAAAGTCATTAATTTGGGTGAAGGTGTTTGCCACTCCTGAAATTTTTAATTGAGCGGTTTCGGGTTCCGGTGCAGAGGCGACAGCTTGACCATCAGCCGGACTAGGGGCTGGAGATGGGGCTGCGCCTGGGGCAGGGAGTTGTGGCTCTGTCTGTTCAATATCCAGAATTTTGACTCCCGCGACTTGCATTAATTCCCCTAATTCTACGGTGAGTGCTGACCAGGGTTTTATTTGATTAAAGACAGTCGCTAAAGCATCGGCTTCTTTATTGGCTTGATCGGTTTCTGCATTAATTTTATCTAACGCTTCGACTTCGGAGGTTTTTTGTCCCAAAGTCGTCACCAGGGTATCGCGTTCTTTTGTCAGGTCTACATTTTGTTGATGGAAAATAAACCAAGCACCTGCGACAAGGGCATTGAGGGCTAAGGCTACGCCAGCCCCAATTAAAATCGGAGTTTGGTCAAGATTTTGGGTGGGAGCAACCTTTCGTTGAACTTGTCGTTCTAACAGATCAGGTCGATCATTCAAAAAGTTGATATCTAAGTTATACATAATCAGTTGACGGTTGACCGTTGACAGTTTACGGCTCACTGCTCAGGAGTTTAGATCATCCGCATTCCTAAACCTAATACCACTCCTAAACTAGCACGTTGTTCTGGGGGAATTTCCCGTTCAAAGGCAATAGAGAGGGATTCAATCGGATCAACTTGCGTCGCCGGCATGGCTAACCGTTGCATGAAAAATTCATCCAGTTGTCCGATAGCGGCTCCTGGCCCTGTTAATAACAATTGTGCCATTTCTAGTCCGTCACTTTGATTAATATAAAAGTCAACGGAGCGACGTAGTTCATCGGCTAATTCCGTAAAAACCTTAATGATGGCATTCGTCCCCGGATTGGGATCACTTAATGCTCCGATTGTATCAGTCACCGGAAGGGTCATGGCCTGGAGTTCGCTGACATCCCTCGTTGGTGGTAAATTCATGGCACTGTTTAAGGTACTTTGAATTTGATACAATCCAATGGGAATGGTGCGGTTAAATTGTGGAATCCCATCCACAACAATTGCTAGTTCGGTAGTATCAAATTCAATATCGGCAATAATAGCGGCTTCATTGGAAGAAAATTGTTCGAGTTGATTTTTGAGGGTACGAATTAAAGAAAAACTGCTCACTTCTAAGACGGTCACTTTTAAACCCGCTTGGGCGAAGGTTTCTACATAACTATTAGTGACTTCTTTGCGAGTTGCTACTAATAAAACTTGTATTTTTTCAATGCCATCCTCATCAACAAATCGTCCTAATTTTTGATAATCAACATCGGCTTCTTCCCTGGGAAATGGCAAATATAATCCCGCTTCTGAGTTCATATAGTCTTTTAATTCATCATCGCTGAGATCGGCGGGAACTGGAATAATCCGGGTAACTGCTTCTCGTCCGGGGAGAGATGTGCCAACGGTTTTGGCTTTAATATTATTATCGGTAATTGCAGCCTGAATTAACTCAGCCATTGCTAGAGTATCCACAATTTGACCATCTTGAACAACGCCTTCGGGAACGGGAATTGTCACTAAGGTAACTAGCTGTAATTTCTGACCTTTTTTGCGCATTTCCACCAGGTTAATTCGCTCTGCGGCTAATTCAATTCCAATTCCTGGCTTCCGCTTGGAGAACAATCCTTGTAAGAAACTAACCATAGTTGTCGTTTAATTGATTGATTCTGTATTTTAGCTGACCTGTACCCATACCGTTAAAATTCTCGATTCTGGATAAAGATACAGATTTATGGTACAACATTCAACCCTGGATGATGAGCCTAATCCTGCTGAATCGCGGGGTTAATTTTCGTGAAGATAACACTTTCAAACCAACCTGATATTATTGATTAAGGAAATTGAAGCGTCCCGGTATCATATATTCCGGTTGCATTCGCGGGGATTTCAAACTCCATTTCTGCTGGAGGGTTGGTAAATAATTTAATTTGATAGCGACCTGGTTTTAATCCAGCAGTGGCAAATCTACCTGATCGATTTGTAAACAAAGTTACTACCGGAAAATTACTATCAGAAATAGAAACAATTTGTCCTGATTGTAACGAAACCGGTTCACCGTTAGCATTTAATAAGATTCCTCGTAAAAATACCGTTGCATCTGTTCCAACTTCCACTAATGTTCCACTGCGATAGGTGGGTAAAATTGTGATAGCGCGATTCCCCAAATCCATTCCTACAGGTAAATTTGGAGCATCAATAATCAAAGTAGAAAGATTATAAGGACTTAAATTAGGAACAACAGCAAACCCAAAACGATGAAGGCGGGCTGTATCGCCATTGATACTGGGATTAATCACAATTTCTTGATCTCTAACACTATCTTTGGGAATGACTAAAGCAAAACTATTATTAATCGGACGTGACCAACCCAAGTGACCGTCTGCAAACACCAAGGCGGTAGCCAAACTGAGTTTACTGGTATTTGAGATCCCACCATCTCCATCGACGGTAAAAACCGCATCATTCGATAAATCCCAATTGAAGTAATAGCCGGTATAAGATAACCGTCCGGTCAAATTATAACCTCGGTCATTTTGAGTTAAACCCAGGGACATTCTGGGTCTTCCAATGGTTCGTAAGGGGTTATAACTCCAGCTTAAACTATTCTTATATTGTCCATTATTATTAACATCTGATGAAACTTGTATTGATTGACGAATTTTGGGAATTGACCAGGATAAATTGATAAAAGCACGTTGTTGCTCAAAACCGTTTTGATCACGATTTTGACTGAGGTTTAACCTCATATTTAAGCCATTTCGGAAGGATTTAGAAAGACCTAAGCTGAGGCTATAAGTATTGGGAGTGTCTCGCCCGAATTCATATCGGGTGCTGAGATTTCCTCTGATTTTCCAGAATAATTGTTGGCTATAATTCGCTGTAATATCGTAAAAAAAATCATTATTGGGGTTGTCTTCTCCAACTCGACTAAAATTTTCTCCTCTGGTTTCTACGGTTAATTGAAAGGAACGTTGAGACGGATTATTCGCACCGACTTGTGAATATTCATAACGCAACCGCGCTGCATAATCAATTCCTAATTCGGGTTCGTGACTGAGGGCCATATCCCAGCCCAAATTCCCGTAACGAGTTGCCCAACTTCCTTCTAAACCGATAATTTGCTGATCAAAATTAGCTTGTAAATAACTACCTGCGGTTAAGCGATTCGTAACTCCTAAACGATGGGATAACGTTACAATCGGTTCGGTAAAATCATAGTTGCGATCGCCTGAACTATCGGTGGTTGGAAAACCCAAACTATAGGCAAATTGTTGAACTCCGGGTGCTAATAAATCGGCTGCAACTGGATGATAAAAATTCAGTCTTTGTACGCGACCGACATTATCTGTAATCACTAATTCTACATCATTTATTCCAGCACTCAAAGGCAAATCACGAATATCTTGCCGTCCGGCGGATAACTCTAACGTTCGTTCTAATCGACCATTTACTAATACATCCACTCTCGAATCACTTTCTAAGAAAAATTCATATTGGTTAATCGGTCGAGTGACGAGATGGGGTTGTAAACTAAAATTTCTAGCGACAGAAATTCCGATTTGAGATTGACTATTTTGATAACCTGTCACCGGAATGGAAAGATCGCCGATCACATACCGTAAAGCTTGATCCGGTGCATCCCGAACCAGTCGTAAATCTCCTCGGATAAAAGCAGGTGTTCGACCTTCGGTAAAATCGCTACGTCCCTCAAACACCCAATTTTTATAATTCAAAGCACCATCTAAACCAAAACGAAGGGGTTGGCGTCCGATTTGACTTTGTTCTGAACCCTGCCAAATATAGTCTTGATCCGCACGAAAATTCACATAACCACTTAATGTGCTAGGACGTATTGCATTTTCAGTACCAGGGGGTAATCTGCGTTCGTTTAAAGTGGCAACATTGGTGCGTCTTTGAGTCGGTGGAACTTGAATTTGTAGTTCTAATTTAGAACGATCAAAAGTTGCTTCTAAGCCATTTTGTCGTAAAATTTCTAAGTTGAGATTTCCTTCAACATCAACTGCATTGGTTAGTTTTGTTTGGGTATCTGGACGAATCACCTTTTCTGTTTCTGCTAATAAAGGTGCGGCTTGAATCTGGACTGCGGGTATATTTCCCAGGTTTAGTAATACCTGTCCTCTTTGTTGTCCATCAATAAAAAAGGGTACAATAACTTTCTGTACTTGGTTACGCGGCTTGCCAAAAATATCCTCAAATGTTGGGTCTGGGTTTTGAGTTTCAGGAGCTAAAGTAGGAGATGGAGAAGGTGAATCTTGCCCTAAAGTTGGTGAACAATTACATAGAATTAAAGTCAAGCTAAAAAATAACAATAATTTAAAATTATTAAGCTTAAGTTTTAGTTTCATTGAGAAACCAGTTTTGCTCTAGCAAGTCTCAATAATGGGTGATCAAAACCCGTAGGGTTGGGTCTTCCCACCCTCTTAGCTCGGCGAGTGTCAATTCACATCTTTAAATGTAAATGTTCCTGTGACTTCACCGATGGGCAATTGTTGGGGCCAAGGCATAGAAAACCGTCGTTGATTTCCAGCTAAAATCACTCCATTATTCACTCCTTCTAATTGTTCAGGTTTTAAGGTTAATTGACTGCCTTGACTGGTTAAGTTTAAATTTAATTCTGATAAGACAGCACGCCGCGTTCCTTGATTCTCAAAGGTAATCACTAACCGATCATTTCCATCAGTTCCTTTTTCATGAGTAATGCCATTCAGGACAACTTTTGATTCGGCATTTTTAGGACGAATATACACTGATCCTATATAACGAAACATGACTTTAATAGCGCCTGATGTTGTTTCTGATTGTGACTCTTCTGGGTTTTTGAGATTAATCGGTAATTGTTCGGCAATCATACGATAAGCTAGTTCTTTTTCTGGGTTGGGATTGCCTAACCATGTCACCCGTACTGATTGTACTCCTTGGGGGGGTAATACGATTTGGGATGGATAAACTAAAAAATCATCATCAGCACTTTCGGTGGTTTCTTGACCTTCTAAGCTGATTTTTCGCTCGGCCATTGACAGTTCAACGGCGATCTGTTCGGCACTATCATTAATAACTTCATAAGACTGGGTAGCCCCTGCTCCTGCTGGTTCAAATACCCTAGAAATTGGCTCTAATCTAAAAGCTAATGCGGGGGAAATCCCACTTAATATGATAAAGAAAATAAAACTCAAAAAATGTCGAAGTGAACGTTTCATAATTTAATGATGAGCAAATACAGTTGGAATAAAGATGAATCAGACCTTGATTAATTATCGGATACTGTCAGGGTGATCACATCAGAATAGTTACCCTGGTTGGGTATAGTTGCTTGATTGAACCGAATATATAAATCTACTGTCTTTACACCCTCGCCGTTAAATCCTGACGTTTGAGAGGAACTGAAATTATTAATATTATCAAAATTATTGGGTTGAGTTTGGTGATCAGTGACTGTAATCAAATAGGGAATAGAGCTATTGCCATTAGCTGATGATAAAGCACCGCTATTCGTTGAACTTGCATTTATTGTGACACCCGGAGAATTAGGATTATTGGTTATAATTTGAAGTTCAGCAACTTTAATAACCTGTTGACCGAGATTACCTAAAGGTAAGTTATTACTAACAGGCATAGTTGTTGGTGAGGAAATCTGAACCACTGAGGGAACAGTGCCACTAATATTAATAGTTGTCGTGTCTGTACCCGCAAAGGCTGCTAATTGAGAACTAAAAAAGGTCGCCAGAGGACTGAGAATTAAACCGCTCAAAATCAAAAAACGATATGAAAACATGATCAATGCTGCAAAATATTGCATTTATATATATAGCAATCCTATTTGATTTACCATAGGGGTAATTCATGAATTGCCCCTACGGTCAGGGTTTGAGTCATAGAGGTTATTACAACCGATTTAGAGTCATATGAAATCCTTAAATGTTTGCTACGCATCCGTCCCCTGTAGAGACTAAGCATGGCTAGTCTCTACAGATAATTAGAGAGTGCGTGAAGCCGTAAAAATTGCCCATTGCAAGAGTGCCGCTTCCCAATTCGTAATTCG
>NZ_JBJUDF010000362.1:0-5335 GCF_046067725.1 Planktothrix sp. | reverse complement strand
CCGCCCAGCCAATTAAAACCGGAGGAGCTAAATCAAAAACTTTATTTAAAATTGAATAAAGCGTTGCTAACCCTATGGTTTTTTGATAGGGACGAGCATACTGGAGAAGAAGGTGTAAAGGATGAGTTGTTTTAGACATTGTTTTAATAATATCTGTATCTCTAGCAATTCTATACGATTCCTGTGTTTCATTAATGATGCTAGTTGCTTAAGTATTGTTAGTCTTTGTATTGTTATCGAACTGTAACCGAATAATTGGCTTTAAACGGTTTAAAACTATTATTGTTTTTAGCGGTTCCTTTTAATTCTAATTGATAAATTCCTACGGTGGGAAAAATCACCTCGGTTCCGGGGATACCTTGGTATTTTTCGGCCGAAATTGCTTTAAGTTGAGGTTGAATTAACGGTTGATCATTGGCTTTTCGAGGTTCTCGATAAATAGCTAATTGACAATTACATTGGGAGAATGGAATCATTTGTCCTCCTCGACGAGTTAAAACAAACCATATCGTTGCTTTTTGTCCGACACGGGGATTATGATTGGGTTCGAGATGAAACGTCACAGCTACATCTCCAGAAACTTGTACTTCATGAGCGATCGCTCGGTTAAAAAACAAAATTGTTTCTAGGGGTTGAACTGACAGAACTGTTCCTAGAATTAATAATAATTTTAAGGACTTATTTTTGTTTAAGGGGTGCAACATAAAACTTTTCTAATCCCAAGAATGACCAAACGGTTTGATAGCGAATTAATAATACCACTAAACTTAACAATAGAAGCAATGCAACTCTAATTTTAATCATTAGGGTTAATTCAAATCCGCCTAAATAGTTTGACCCAATTAACAGGGTATGAATCACGGCTAAAATGAAGGCTGGAACTGCTAATAAATGAATTCTACGCCACAGAATACCTAATTGAGTTTGGATTTTATCAAAACTGGTAATCGCCAAAGGAACCATTAATAAAAAAGCCAATCCTCCCGCCAGAATTCCTCCTTGATGTTGAGGGATCATAAAGTCAAACCCGGTTAAATTCCATTGAAAGGTATGATCTAACATTTGCACACTATGAACAACGGCTAATACAAACGCACCGACTCCCAACACTCGTCTATATTTCAACGGTTGTGACCATAACCGACTAATAGGACGAGAAATTAAGGCGACGATTAAACAAATTAAGGAGCCATAACCGGAATAATCAACATGATTTCCGGTTCTTAATAAGGTTAAAATTCCGATTAATAAAGTAATCCATCCTCCGAGTCTAAACAGTTGACTCCGACGGTCGGCGGTGAATTTTTGCGTTAATATTCCGACCCCTAACATTGTTGGGAAGGTTCCTAAACCAAAGGCTAACATGGTTAATATTCCCCAGCCGATATTCCCCGTTTCTGCGGCTTTAATTTGGGCGGTGTAGAGAAAGCCACAGGGAATAAATCCCCAAATTAATCCTAATAATAAAGGCGTGAAATCATCATTTTTTAAAGACACATTAACCATGAGTTTACTGAGGCGATCATGTAATTTTTTCGGGGATAAAGGATGAATAATCGGGAAGCGATGAAAGACAGTGGGGTTAATTTGAGCTAACCCTAAAATAATTAATAAGATTCCGGTTAAAATGGCAATACTTTGACGAAAAAAACTGCCGATTCCCGCCAGTTGTCCACTAGCAATTAAAACTGAACCGACCCCACCAATGATCGCCCCCACTAAGGCATAACTTAGAATGCGACCTATATTTAATAATAGATAAAATTGAAAGGGAATTTTGCGAGTCGGTAACGATTCATCGGACAAGGAAAAGGCAACGGTTAAGGGGCCACACATTCCTAAACAGTGACCAAAACTTCCTAGAAATCCTAATACTCCAATTAACAATAGGTCAATGAGCATGGTTAGAGTTAAAACCGGATTTTATAAAGTTGAAATAAGGTTCCGGGTTTGCGCTTTAAAAGTTTAGCTCCTGTTGCTTTAATCACTTTTTCCCAATTTTCTAAGGGTTCTAAGAAAACTTCTGTGCCTAAATAGGTTTCTAAAATTGCCCAATCTTCTGCTAACTCAGTATCGGGAATTAACACATCAAAGACAAAATCTCCACCGGGTTTAACGACTCGTTTAACTTCTTTTAAAACTAATTCCCAATAGCTGAGAGGATAGTAACAACTCCATCCGGTTGCGATCGCTAAATCAAACTGATGATCGGCGTATTGTAATTGATGACCCGGTGCTAATGTCACCCCTTTAAACAGTTTAGAATTTAACTGCGGCCCCCGAACATTTAAAGCTTCTTGAGCAACGCTACTAATTTCTTGCCCATAAAATAAAGCTTCCCAATCTCGCCAAGGATAGATCAGAAAACTCACCCCACAACCAATATCTAAACAGCGTTGATTTTTGTGAGGTTTGGCAATTTCCCAAAAAGGAGAGGTGATTTTTTCCGCTAAAGTTCCCGCCATGCGATCGCGAAAAATTTCTAAGGTTTCGACTTCTGGCGGTAGGTCAAAAGCACCTCCTTGATATTCTCGGTTAAAGCGCCGGGAAACATTGGCGATCGCTGTTTCCAAGGGGTCGGAACTCACCGATAAATTAAAGAAATTCGATGAATTAGAAGATTTAGACATTCATTATTAATATAACTCTATTTTGAGCTTTTTAAGGCTTTGGTAAAGTTTTTCCGATAAGAGGAATTAAACACCAATGCCGGCCATAATAAGGAAAGAATGACACGATTCTGAAAACTGCGGTTGAAGTTGGTTTTGTCAAACCCTCTCCAAAATTTCCAGATCCCGCCTCCATAAATGACGAGTAGCAATAAGCTAATGATCGAACTCATACCGAAAGGATTTTACAGTGAAGGATTAAACAGAACTTAATTTTGATCTATTGTAGCAGGTGTAGTTGAGAACCGATCCAGGGAGCCAGGCTGTTTCCTATCTCTGTCAAAACCCATCTGACCTCCAACCCTACCTCTTGACCTTGATCACCGATAAAAACCCTGATCCGATTAGGTGATCACCCCCTAGCTAGGGGAGTTTTACCGGGTGTGAACCGTAGATTTTAATAAAAATTAATGCTTAAAATAGGCAATCATTTCAAGATTTTTAGCCATAAAATCAGAAATTTGCTATCCTATAATTGGTGAGTTGTTGAGTAGAACAGCTTAATTGTTTGACGATTTAAGACTTGAATCGATCAGTTGTGGAATAAATTCCGTTGAAAAATATTCTCCGATGAAGCACTATTTTTGATAACAAACCCTGGTTAATCGGCTCTCAACGAATTCAACTGATGTTCAGCAATTCCCCACTGGAGGAACACAACCCAGATGAGGAAATCTGGGAAATTTCAATGCTCAATTAGCAGAATCAATTAGGAGGATATATGCGAGCAGTGCTGATGGCAGGTGGATCGGGAACACGACTTCGACCGTTAACTTGCGATCTTCCAAAACCAATGGTACCGATTCTTAATCGTCCCATTGCTGAACATATTATTCATTTACTGAAGCGACATCATATTACGGAAGTCATTGCCACCTTGCATTATCTTCCTGATGTGATGCGAGAATATTTTCATGATGGCAGTGATTTAGGCGTACAAATTACTTATGCGGTGGAAGAAGATCAACCACTAGGAACCGCAGGCTGTGTTAAAAATATTGCAGAACTTTTAGATCAAACTTTTTTAGTGATTAGTGGGGATAGCGTCACGGATTTTGACTTAACCGCCGCCATTGAATTTCATCGACGCAAACAATCGAAAGCGACATTAATTTTAACTCGAATGCCAAACCCCATGGAATTTGGGGTTGTGATTACCGATGAAAATCAGCGCATTCGTCGCTTTTTAGAAAAACCTGCCACCAGTGAAGTTTTCTCCGATACGGTCAATACAGGAACCTATATTTTAGAACCGGAAGTTTTAGATTATCTTCCCTACGATCAAGAATGTGATTTTTCCCAAGATTTATTTCCGTTACTGTTAGAAAAAGATCAACCGATGTATGGGTTTATTGCTAATAACTATTGGTGTGATATTGGTCATTTAGATGTTTATCGAGAAGCTCATTATGATGCGTTAATGGGGAAAGTTAAACTGAATATTCCTTACCCTGAACGTTCTCCGGGTTTATGGGTGGGAGAAAATACTTTTATTGATGAAACCGCCCAAATTGAAACCCCGGTTTTGATTGGTCGGAATTGTCGCATTGGCGCTCGTGCTCAAATTGAAGCGGGAAGCGTGATTGGCGATAATATTACCATCGGGGCTGATGCGAATATTAAGCGGCCGATTATTTGGAATGGTGCAATTATTGGAGATGATGCCCATTTAAGGGCTTGTGTGATTGCCAGAGGTGCTCGTGTAGACCGTCGTGCCCACGTTCTGGAAGGGGCGGTAGTGGGTTCGTTATCCAGTGTGGGGGAAGAAGCCCAAATTAGCCCTGGGGTGCGGGTGTGGCCGAGTAAAAAAATTGAATCTGGGGCGACGCTAAATATTAATTTAATTTGGGGGAATACCGCCCAACGGAATTTATTTGGTCAACGGGGAGTACAAGGATTAGCTAATATTGATATAACACCGGAATTTGCAGTTAAATTAGGTGCGGCTTTTGGATCAACTTTAAAACCCGGTTCAACGGTTGCTGTTTCGCGGGATCAACGACCGATTTCTCGCATGGTGACTCGTTCCTTAGTAGCGGGTTTAATGTCCGTTGGTATCGATATTATTAACTTAGATGCGACAGCTATTCCGATTACCCGCACGGCTATTCCCTCGTTAAAAGTTGCAGGGGGAATTCATGTGCGTCTGTCTCCTGAACGGGCAGATTATCTATTAATTGAATTTTTAGATCATAAAGGAATTAATATTACTAAAGCCAAAGAAAAGAAAATCGAAGGAGCTTATTTTAAAGAAGATTTAAGACGAGCACAAATTCCTGAAATTGGAAATGTCAGTTATAGTATTGATTTACTCGATATTTATAGTGTTAGCTTTGGAAAACATATCAATCCTGAAGTGTTACGCTACAGTAATGCTAAAGTTGTTATTGATTATGTTTATGCCGTTTCTGGGGCGATTTTACCGCTGCTTTTAGCAAAATTTGGCTGTGATGCAGTGGTTTTAAATGCCAGTTTAAATCATACCGCTTTATCGGTTCCTGAACGGGAAAATTTACTCGATCAATTAGGGCGAGTCGTGGAAGCATTACGGGCTAATTTTGGAGCTCAAGTGTATGCTAATGGTGAACAATTTATGTTAGTGGATGAAACCGGAAGCCCCATTCGAGGAGAAACCTTAACCTCTTTAATGGTGAATATGGTGTTAA
>NZ_JBJUDF010000361.1:0-32039 GCF_046067725.1 Planktothrix sp. | reverse complement strand
CCTTTCTGGAACAAACGGTTGATATTGTCACCGGAATTTTATTAGAAAATTGGGAAATTACAGGCTTAGATCCTGAAACTTGGAAAAAGCCAAGTAACTATGAACGTTATAAACAAGTCCCTTTTAATCAAATTAATTATTATCCGGTTAAACAATCCCTTAACCCTCAATTCTATCAACCGGTCGGAACCTGGATTGGTCGATTAATTTTACCTGAAGAATCAGAGCGTCAACAAGTTAAAGGAGTCTTATTTGAAATTTATCATGCCGATGAAAAAAATCAACATCGGATTGGACAAATTGTAAATTTAAGATGGGATACGAATAACCCCAATGTTCAATTAAGAGTCAAATTATTGACCCAGGATTTAACTTTTATTGACCAAGCTAAAATGAGTCAATCCCAAGGCAATATTCACCCGGAACGGATTAATCACTGGTCAAAAGTTGACCCCTTAGAATCCCTGGCTGGGGCTCGTCCTGATGATGATATGATTGTTGTATTAAAAGAACCTGTGACTTTACAAGATACAGGTTCAGAACGTCCTAGTCTTTATATTCAGCAAAATCCAGTTGAAATTACAGGGCGATTTTATGGGTTAGTTACCTTTGTTGAGAATTTAGGAAACGATATCTTTTTAGTTCGTCATTATAACGCCAAATCTCAAGGATTTGATGGCTCCGAAGAACAAATTTATTTACCTTCGGTGATTCCGAATCGAGATGGGGTTTTATCTTCATTGAATCAAGATTTAGAACGCTCTCCCATTAATCCTTCGGGATGGTATATTTTCGGTCAAAAAAGTATTGATGGTCAATTTGTTGTACAAGCGATCGCGCCGAGGTGCTTATTTTCTTTAACTCCAGATGTTGTGATTTCAGGAAAACAACAAACCTTAGATTATATTAATCGAGAATACTGGAAAAATAAAGTCACCCCCAAAGGAGAAATTAAAACTATATTCTTGAATCCCAATCCAGAAGATTCTATCTATTCGGTTCATCCTGAATCCCTTTGGAAAGAAGGCGATCGCGCTTTATTAATGCACGTTTATGGAGGCATTGGAGGGCCGAATGGCGATCATACTCCCTTTGGAATTTACTTCGGACATTTTGCCTATGGAATCGCAACAGTTGTGCGCGATCGCATTAGCCAAGAGTTACGATTTAACATTGAATATCGCCAAATTTATACCCATAATTGTGATGGAATTATCTCAGGAAGTTTAGACTGGACACGCTACTCAGGAGATCGTCAATTTGGCTGGTTAGGATGTCGTCCTTTTACCGATATTTTGATTAAATTTCCTCCTCTAACGGAAGATTATGATTTTGATGGGTTCAAATTTTCACCTTTGGATGTGGTGATTAATGAACTCGATATTATGACCGATCGTTATCGCATTGGAGATGGTACCGGGACAACTTTTGTGAGTGCGATTAATTCCTGTTCTCAAGATTCTAGTCAAGCTTTGTATTTATCTCTCAGACGAATGCTGGCTCAATTTGAATTAAATCCTTTATTAATTAAATGGTTACGAGAACATCCCCATCATGAACAAACCCAACGATTTGTTCAACTCAGTACCTTAGTGGCTAGTTTAGAAAGTGTTTTAACTCCCACAGGAAAAGCTCGAAGAGATTGGCAATATAGCGCACCGACTTTAGGGCGTTTTCCTGAAGAAGCACCCTTAACAACTTTATCTCGATTAGCCGCAAGTTGGCGTTCTTTATTACCTCGAATCATTAATGATCAAATTGCCATGATTTTTCTACAATTAGGAGCTTATTTATGGATTCTTCGGACGAATCAAGTGGGCGGAAATGACCCCACCATTAAACCTTTAATTCCTACGGATTTTTGGTTTGCTGTTCCTAAATTGAAACCGTTTAAATTTGATTAACTAAGCAGTTTAGGGGGTTTAGTTTCCAAACCCCTTACCGTAGGGGTAATTCATGAATTACCCCTACCACAAATCAAATCGGATTGCTATATGTCTAAACTTTTAATTCATCAATATTATAATACCGTTGACCAAATCATCCAATATGGGGGAAGTCGTAAAGAAACGTCTATCCGCGTAGCGTTTCAAAATCTGTTAAATGACTATTGTAAAACGAAAGATTTTTTATTAATTCCTGAGTTAGAATATAGAACAAAAAAGGGAAAACTTGTTTATCCTGATGGGACGGTTAAAGATGCTTTGAGATTACCTTATGGATATTGGGAAAGTAAGGATCAATTTGATAATTTAGATCAAGAAATTGAGAAAAAACTGGCTAAGGGGTATCCCGATGATAATATTTTATTTGAAGATTCCCAAACAGCCGTTTTAATTCAAAGCGGTGAAGAAATTCTGCGGGTATCGATGGGAGATGCAGACGCATTAGATACCGCCATTAACGCTTTTATTAATTATTTACGTCCAGAAGTTCGGGATTTTCGAGACGCTATTTCCCATTTTCAAGAAGATTTACCGACGATTTTAACCACGTTGCGATCGCTCATTGATCAACAGTCTATTAATAATAAACCGTTTCAGCAAGCGCGAGATAAATTTTTGCGGGTTTGTCGAGAATCTATTCACCCCAAAATTAGTTTAGAAGATATCCGAGAAATGATGATTCAACACATCTTAACAGAGGATATTTTTATTAATATTTTCAATGAAGCTCAATTTCACCGAGAAAATAATATTGCTCGTCAGTTACAAGAAGTCATTGAAACCTTTTTTACAGGGGTTACTAAACGCAATACATTAAGCACAATTGAGCGTTATTATGCTGTCATTCGTCGCACCGCAGCCAATATTTATAACCATCATGAAAAGCAAAAATTCTTAAAAGCCGTTTATGAGAACTTCTATAAAGCTTATAACCCGAAAGCCGCAGACCGTTTAGGAATTGTTTATACTCCTAATGAAATTGTCCGGTTTATGATTGAGAGTACAGATTATTTACTACACAAACATTTTGGTAAAATTTTAGCGGATAAAGAGGTTGAAATTTTAGATCCTGCTACGGGGACAGGAACATTTATTACAGAATTAATTGAATATCTGCCTAAAGCACAGTTACCTTATAAATATGAGCATGAAATTCATTGTAATGAAGTCGCAATTTTACCTTATTATATTGCTAACTTAAATATTGAGTTTACCTATCAGCAAAAAATGGGGAATTATGCCGAATTCCACAATATTTGTTTGATGGATACCTTAGAACATACGGTTTTTGCCGATAAACAGTTAGATTTATTCTCGATGACGGTGGAAAATACCGCTAGAATTAAACGACAAAATGATCGCAAAATATCCGTTATTATTGGAAATCCTCCTTATAATGCCAATCAACAAAACGAAAATGATAATAATAAAAATCGTCAATATCCAGCTATTGATAAACGGATAAAAGGTTCATATATTAAAGAAAGTACCGCTCAAAAAACCAAGCTTTATGATATGTATTCACGTTTTTTTAGATGGGCAACTGATAGACTAGGAGAAAACGGTATTTTAGCATTTGTTACTAATAATTCCTTTATTAACGCGCGGACATTCGATGGATTTAGAAAAGTTGTTAGTCAAGAATTTAGCCATATTTATATTATTGATGTAGGCGGAGACATTCGTTCAGGCGATAAATCTGGTAATGTGTTTAATATTATGGTAGGAATTGCTATTACTTTGATGATTAAGAAGAAGAAAACTCATAGTAGTCCTTGTCAGATTTTTTATTCATCTTTAAATCATTTAGATTCTTCATTATCTAAGTTACAATATATTACAAGTCAGCCCTTAGAAAATATAGCTTTTCAACCTATTATTCCTGATCAAAATCATAATTGGTTAAATCAAACAGATAATGATTTTGAAAGCTTAGTTTCAGTCATTAATAAAACTACTAAAACTGCTAAATCTTATTTAAATGAAAAATCCATTTTCAAGTTATTTTCATTAGGAGTAGTTACAAATAGAGATGAATGGGTTTATGATTTCTCTCCAGTGAATTTAGAAAACAAAATTTTTTATTTTTTAAAAGTCTATGAATCGGAAATAGAAAAAAATAGACAATCCTTTATCTCAGATGAAAATTTAGCGAGTCAGATTAAATGGACAAGAGAACTAAAAAAACAACTTAGAAATAGTAATCTAATTCAATTTAAACAAGAGTCAATTATTAAATCACTATATAGACCATTCTGTTGTCGCTATTTATATTATGATCGATATTTGAATGAAATGCAATACCTTCTACCACAAATTTTTCCTCTTGAACACTTAGAAGAAAATATGGTAATTATTACTTCTCTTGGAAAAAGAGGTGAGTTTTCTGTATTATCAATTAACAGAATATTTAGTTTAGATATATTTCAACCTAATGCTACTCAATCATTGCCGCTTTACCGTTACGATAAAAAAGGCGATCGCATTGATAATATTACCGACTGGGGGTTAACGCAATTTCAAACTTATTACAACGATAAAACCATAGAAAAAATCGATATTTTTTATTATACCTATGCCGTCTTACATGATCCCATTTATCGACAAAAATATGAACAAAACCTAAAACGGGACTTTCCCAGGATTCCCTTTTATGATAACTTTAAACAATGGGTAACATGGGGAAAACAACTCATGGAACTGCATATTAACTATGAAACCATTAACCCCTATCCCCTCAACCGAGTTGATCTTGCAGAAACCGAAAACACCCAACCCAAACCTAAATTAAAAGCTGATCAAATCAAAAATGAAATTATCCTTGATACCGTTACTACCTTAACGAATGTTCCTAAAATAGCTTGGGACTATCGCTTAGGAAATCGTTCAGCGTTAGAATGGATTTTAGATCAATATAAAGAGAAAAAACCTAAAGACGAAACCATTGCTAAAAAGTTTAATACCTATCGCTTTGCTGACTATAAAGAACAAGTCATTGATTTATTAATGCGAGTTTGTACCGTTAGCATAGAAACCATTAAAATTATTCAAGCAATGGAAACTTCTCAACACTGATCAGTTACCTTCAGAAAAATTGTCATCCTGAATGTAGCGAAGCATAATGAAGGATCTCTGATGCTTGGGTGAGAAAATCGTTAGATTCTTCGCTTCGCTCAGAATGACAATCAAGCGTGAGGATAAAAGAATATTAATCTCCCCGTTTCATCATTTGTTCAACAAAATTAGTATAAATTTCTCCGCGTAAAAATTCCGGGGTTTCGAGGATTCTTTGATGAAATCCGATAGTCGTTGGAACTCCGGTAATTGCAAATTCTCGTAAGGCACGTTTCATCTTCAGAATAGCCGTTGAACGGTCTGGCCCCCAAACAATTAATTTACCGATTAAAGAATCATAATAAGGCGGAATTTCATAATCTGTATAGACATGGGAATCAATTCTGACTCCATTTCCTCCGGGGGGTAAATAACCGCTAATGCGTCCAGGGTGAGGACGGAAATTATGGTCAGGATCTTCTGCATTAATCCGACATTCTATCGAGTGACCCCGCAGTTTAACTTGATCTTGAGTAATAGATAATTTATCGCCTTGAGCAATCCGAATTTGTTCGGCAATTAAATCTAATCCGGTAATCATTTCGGTAACAGGATGTTCCACTTGAATCCGAGTATTCATTTCCATAAAATAGAAATTACCCGACTGATCCACTAAGAATTCAACGGTTCCTGCTCCCGTATAATTAATGGATTTTGCAGCTTTAACGGCGGCAGTTCCCATCTTTTCTCGAAGCTCTTGAGTCATGACGGGACTGGGTGCTTCTTCTAATAGTTTTTGGTGACGGCGTTGAATCGAACAATCCCGTTCTCCCAGGTAAATTACATTGCCATAATTATCAGCTAAAATCTGAATTTCAATATGGCGAGGACGTTCAATAAATTTTTCCAAATAAACCCCAGGATTGCCAAAGGCAGCTTCGGCTTCCCCTTGAGCCGCAGCAAACAGTTTTGGAAGTTCCTCTTCTTGCTTAACTAACCGCATTCCACGACCGCCACCGCCAGCCGTGGCTTTAATAATCACCGGATAACCAATTTTTGCAGCCAGTTGCAGTGCTTCTTGTTCATCGGTCAGCAGCCCATCACTACCGGGGACGGTGGGAACTCCGACACGCTGCATGGTTTCCTTGGCCGTTGATTTATCCCCCATTGACCGAATGGCCTCCGGTGTCGGGCCAATAAAAGCAATGTCATGGTCGGCACAAATTTCAGCAAATCGAGCATTTTCAGCTAAAAACCCATAACCGGGGTGAATGGCGGTGGCGTTGCGGGTCAGGGCCGCCGCGATAATATTAGGAATATTCAAATAACTTTTATTGCTGCTGGGTTCCCCGATACAAACAGCTTCATCCGCCAGTTGGACATGGAGAGCATGGCGATCTACCGTTGAATGAACAGCAACCGTCGCAATCCCCATTTCCTCGCAGGTGCGAAGAATCCGTAACGCTATTTCCCCTCGATTGGCAATTAAGATTTTTGAGAATCGCATCTTTATGTTGCTATTGCTGTTGCTGTTCACTATTCAGTTAGGATAGAGGATTTTGGCAATCCCGAAAAGAGGGTATCGAGGCAGGGCTGTTTTGTTCTCAAGGCAGATTCCTCTGTGACCTCTCCCCCAACCCCTCCCCTTGCAGGGGAGGGGAGAAGAATTCTTAATATTAAATACCTATCTAGTTTAAAAGTAATAATTAGTCCCCCTCTCCTTGCAGGAGAGGGGGTTAGGGGGAGAGGTCATACAAATTTTGGGAGAAAATGAAACAGTCCAGGGGGGGTTAAGGGTCGAGGTTGATGAAGCTGAAAACGGCATAAATCCCCCGCAATTGACGACGGGGGATCGAAAGTTGATTCTAAAACAGAGAAAAAACAATAAGTGATCACAGAATTCAATTTATTTTTAGTGTTTCCAACGAGGATCTTTATTCGGAGTCCCTTCAAAGGGTTGCGTACCGACTGAAGGGTACATATCATCAGCGACGACAAACATCCGTCCGGCGGCTTCTGTCAGATAAGCCATCATTTCTTTCATAGATTGTAAGATCTTCATACTGCCTCACCTCATAAGTATCAGTCAGTCTTCTATACTTATTATTTTAGAGGGAAAAATTAGAAACTGTATCGGTTCGCAACAATTATTTGCACTTGGCTCAAGTTTACATTTGTTTAAATTCTTTCATCGATTTTAATGGTTAAAAATACTTAAGAGCCGACGACGGAAACTGATGCCAAGCTGTACATTAACTGAACTTTACATCAGTTTCTTGTCCAGGTCTTCTATACAGTTAAGATTGCAATCCTTTTAAGACTTTATCCGCAAAGGCATTAATAGATTTTCCGACGGTTTTTTTCAATCGCCAAGCTTTAAATGCGGTTTCATAATCCTCTCCTTCTGTTTGGTACGTTTTCCAAGTTCTCAGGGTTAAAAATAATCCCCAAAATAAAAAGACAAAGGCTGCAAATCCAATACTGTGCCAAATCACCAAGTTAATTAAAATTAGAAAAGCGTTAACAATACCAAACTGAATCAGATTTTGTTTCAGCCGATTTCGACGATAGGCATTAAACACTAATTTTTCATCGGCTTCTTGTTTTTGTAATCGCCATTGCTGTTCAGCGAGTTCTAAATCTTGGGAAGAAATTCCTAAATCTTTAGCGATGTCTAAGAGTTCTTGACGGGTCATTTCCTCATTATCTTGTTTGCGACTAATGGCAATATAGAGAATTTCTTGTATATCTTCCTGTAAATAGGTACGAGTAATTTGATTATCTGAGTTTGTCATAGTGATTATCCAATTAAATTAGGGAATCAGGAACAGGGAAGACAGTCCCTTTTTTATATTAGCTAATCTTTTGAGAAGTCGGGTGGGTCATCTTCCAACAACGGCTATTTTTATCTTGATTTATCGGTTTTCACCTCTTGACAACCTTTCAGGTCAATATTGTCCGATTAACCCAGTTTCTGATATTTTAACCTAATGTATATAATCCCCCATCCCGTCCACAAATCATCACCTGACCCTGCCAAACTACAGGGGTTGACTCAAAAGAAACGTCCGGTTTAAAACGTCCAGTTTGTTCAATTCTTAACCGATAATATTCTCCTCGATGGTTCGGAATCACATTACTTTGATTGGCTCTCGCTTCTTCCCAATATAAATTAAATAAATAAACCCCATTGTATCCAGCCGTTACTAATTTATAACCATCGGTAAAAATAGGAGTTGAAATGGACGCTCCGATTTTTTCCTGGGCTAAAATTAAAGGGGTGTTATATTGTCTTTTTCCTAATGGCCCCGTTACCTTTTTTCCTGTCGTAATTTGTTGAGATCCAATATATAAATATCCATCAATGGCATTGGTGGCAAAAATAGCCGGAAATCCATCAGGGTTATATTCATCATTTAACGCCACAGAACCGATAATCCCACCATCCCAAGTATTAAATCGTTGATTTTTGGTGGGTAAAAACCATTCTAAACTATCTTGAGGATCTCGGTTCGGATTCAACTTCAAAACCCCGCCATTTCCAGGGATATATTGTTTTTCAATAGCACAAAATAACTTCCCATCTTGAGAAATCACCGCCGAACCATCAATATCTGACCCGGTATAAAAATCCCAAACAATGGTTCGATTTTTGATATCAATTCCATAAATATGTCCAGAACCTGATGCCATAAAAATCCGATTTTCTAACCGAGAGGGAGAAGATTCACTGACTAAATTTCCTCCATGACGGCTACTATCTCCCCCTTGATAGAGTTGGACTTCTGATAAGATTTTAGGTTGTAAAAAACCTGATTTTTTTTCTGCGGTTTTAACTGAACTATTGAGAAAATAACCAATGGCATTTTCCCCCGCATTAAAAATAACGCCATCTCCTAAATCTAAAGGCGAACTATCGTTATCTCGGCTATAACTTGGAGTTGAACGTAAATTTAACTTCCAGAGTTCTTTTCCAGTTCTAAAGGAAATTGCCCGAAAACTGGTAGCTAATCCTCCTTTTGACAAACTACTGCGACTCCCTTGTAACACGACAATTCGATTGTCATCACTCGCCGTATTATCAATATAAATCGTTGACGTTCCTTTAATGACATCATCAAATTTATACCGCCAAATTTCTTCCTGAGTCTCTAAGTCTATTTTCCTTAAATAATAATCAAACGCACCAATGATTAAATAAATTTTACCTCGATCTCGTGTAATCGTCGGTTGTCCTGTCCATCCGGCACCACTCCAAACTTTACGAGTGCGTCCCACATAAGTTACCCCAGTTCCTAATGGAAACTTATGAATTTGTTTAATATTTTCAGGAACCCCTCGACCATAAAAACGCCGTTGATCATTACCTAAATAAGTCGGGACTAAAAGTTGAATTTCGGGATCTAAAATTGACAATAAAGTTTTAAAATTTTCTTGCATCTCGGCTTCAGTTATGTTAAAATTAAAGAAATCATACACAGCCGAAGGCAGGAATGACCCCAAGGAAAAATAAGCTGCAATTTGACTAAACTTTCTGCGAGAAACCATGATGTTAAAATAAAAATTCAGGAATCATGAGTTAAGAGAGATGAGCCATGATGTCTCTGTCAAAAGCTCAGGAATTAGAAGTTAATTTTTTCTGGTTTTCTGGCTTCGGGAGTTAACCCATAATCAGTGAGAGACTTGCCATAGCTCGTCTGAATTACTCAAGATAGTAATGTTTAATATTAAACCATAAATTCTTAAATGTTTGCTACAGATCATGAGATAGCCAAAACTCATAAATTTTCCTATTACTCCTTAAAAAAGTGCCTATTCGTAATTCGTAATTCCCTATAACAAACTCAACTTAAATTAAAATCCACCGATAACACAATCAAAATGTTAAACTAAATAAACCGATTGAATCTTAACAAATCTTTAAGGTAATCCTCATGGTGAATCGTCTTTCAGAATCAAAAAGCCTATATCTTCGGAAACACGCAGAAAATCCCATTGATTGGTGGCCTTGGTGTGACGAAGCTTTAGAAACAGCAAAATTAACCAATAAACCGATTTTTCTATCCATTGGTTATTCCAGTTGTCATTGGTGTACTGTTATGGAAGGAGAAGCATTTTCTGACTCTGGAATTGCCGAATATTTGAATAAAAATTTCCTCCCCATTAAAGTAGACCGAGAAGAACGACCTGAAATTGATAGTATTTATATGCAGGCTTTACAAATGATGACAGGTCAAGGAGGATGGCCGTTAAATATATTCTTAACTCCTGATGAACGAATTCCCTTTTTTGGGGGGACTTATTTTCCTTTAGAACCTCGTTATGGTAGACCCGGATTTTTAGAAGTTTTACAAGCCATTCGTCGATTTTATGACTTAGAAAAAACCAAGTTGCAAACGTTTAAAGATGAAATTATGACCCATTTGCAACAGTCTACAATGTTACCCATTTCTGAGTTAACCGAAGATTTATTACAAAAAGGATTAGAAGCAAATACCGGGGTGATTAGTCGCAATGAATATGGGGGGCCAAGGTTTCCCATGATTCCTTATGCTGATATGGCGTTACGAAAAATTCGGTTTAATTTTGAATCAGAATATGATGCACAAAAAGCCTGTACTCAACGAGGTTTAGATTTAGCTTTAGGGGGAATTTATGATCACGTTGCGGGAGGATTTCATCGCTATACTGTTGACCCGACTTGGACAGTTCCCCACTTTGAAAAAATGCTTTATGATAATGGGCAAATTGTTGAATATTTAGCGGATTTATGGAGTGCGGGGGTTCAAAAACCTGCCTTTAAACGAGCCATTCAAGGCACGGTAAAATGGTTAAAACGGGAAATGACCGCTCCAGAAGGATATTTTTATGCTTCCCAAGATGCGGATAATTTTACCTCTCCAGAGGAGTCAGAACCCGAAGAAGGTGCATTTTATGTCTGGAGTCATCGGGAACTAGAATTGATTTTAACCTCAGAAGAATATGCCGCTTTACAAGAACAATTTTCCATTACAAAATCGGGGAATTTTGAAGGAAAAAATGTTTTACAACGATGGAATGCAGATGAATTGAATGCTATAATAGAATCAGCCTTAGCTAAACTCTTTCAAATTCGGTATGGGGAATTACCCGAAGCGATAACAACCTTTCGTCCGGCGCGGAATAATCAAGAAGCAAAAACCTACAATTGGTTAGGAAGAATTCCTCCCGTTACGGATACTAAAATGATTGTGGCTTGGAATAGTTTAATGATTTCTGGTTTAGCCAAAGCAGCGACTATTTTAGGAGAAATAGAATATTTAGAATTAGCCACAACAGCGGCTCAATTTATTCTCAAACATCAATGGATTGATGGACGGTTACATCGAGTCAATTATGAAGGTGAAACGGATGTTGTCGCTCAATCAGAAGATTATGCCTTATTCATTAAAGCGTTGATTGATTTACATCAAGCGAGTTTAACAGCAACATCGCCATTAGTAAAGCCGGATGATTGGTTAGAACAGGCGAAAAAAGTTCAGGAAGAATTTAATAATTTACTCTGGAGCGTGGAACTAGGCGGATATTTTAATACTGCAAAAGACACAGCAGAAGAGTTATTAATTCGAGAACGGAGTTATATTGATAATGCAACTCCGGCGGCAAATGGGGTGGCAATTTCTAATTTAGTGCGTCTGTTTTTATTAACCGAAAATCTGGAGTTTTTAGACCAAGCAGAACAAGGGTTAACGGCTTTTAGTTCCGTCATGCAAAAATCTTCCCAAGCTTGTCCGAGTTTATTTACCGCCTTAGATTGGTATCGAAATAATACCTTAGTGCGAACGTCTACTGAACAAATTTTAACTTTAAGTTCGCAGTATTTCCCGGCGACTATTTTTAAAGTGGATCATACCATTCCTCAGAATATTGTCGGGTTAGTTTGTCAAGGATTAAAATGTAACAAACCTGCTCAAAATTCCGAAGAAATGTTAGCACAATTGCAAGCGAGTCAAACTCGTTCTTAACTTTGGGGACTCAGAAACCGGGTTTCTTAACTTTGTGGTCAGGGTCAGAAACCGGGTTTCTTTCAATATCTTTGATTGTTAACCGCAATTGTCTTAGAAACCCGGTTTCTTAATTCTGCGGTTATAATCAATGAATAACCCTTAACGGAGTAATCCTCATGGAACGAGATCAACGCCTGATTTTATCAGTCTTGAGTCATGCTGCTATCTTTTTTAGTGCGACAGTTGTCGCCATCGGAATTCCTATCGCCATTTTATTTTTATCCCAAGATACCGTTGTTAAAGCCAATGCTAGAGAATCCTTAAACTTTCATATTAATTTATATATTTATGGGTTTATATTTTGGATACTCACCTTTTTATTAATTGGCTTTCCTTTATTATTTATTTTGGGAATGGTCAGTTTTATTATGCCAATTTTAGCGATTATTTCTGTTGTTTCTAATCCTGATAAACCCTATGTTTATCCGTTTATCTTTCGGCTGATTCAAGAATAAAAAATTAGGGTTTGACCCTGGTCAAGAGTTGCTATTGCCCATTTTAATCATTAAAATTGAGCAAATTATCATCAATTTTGGTTTTGATGTCAGGGTCATAAACCTGAACGCTAGGAGGGAGAGAAATTAAATCTTCAACATTTCTTAACATCGCTTGACAAATAACATCAAGCTGCAAGTCATTTTCATCGTAACCAAAGGGATTTTCAATCTGGCGGGCAATTTCTTCAATTCCCAATAACGTAAAACTAATAATGGCAACAACTAAGCCTGTAAATATTTCTAAATTATCAACAACTTTAAAAGGTAAAATCAAACAATAAATTAATAAAATTTGTTGCAAATGAATTTGATAAGCCACAGGAATTGGAGTTTTTAAAATGCGTTCACAAGCTCCTAAAGCATCTACCATTGTGTCTAGGAGTTTATATAAAGCCGTCAATTGATAAATATGAAGATAGTGCTTTTTATTTTTATCTTGTAAATAATCTCCAATCCAAAAGGCAATTTCTAAAGGAGGATGATTCATCGTTTTGATTTTCTCATACTGTTCTGGAGAGATTAAAGCTTCAAGTTCAGCATTAATTGTTTCTCCTCGGAGATGGAGCTTGGTGGCGACTGCAAAAGCGACTAATAATTTTAAAACGGCAATTTTCCCCTGAGTATCACTGATGTCTTTTTCGGGAACTAGCAACCAAATTTGACGGGCAAAGTTTCTAACGGTGTTAACTAAAGTCCCCCAGAGTTTTCGCCCTTCCCAAAATCGATCATAAGCTGTGTTAGTTCTAAAAACTAATAATAAACCCAAAACTAAATCAGGAAAAATAAAATAACTCAATGTGTCTGTCGGTAGGAACAAACCTTGAATATGAAACAGAGAAACAAGAATGCCCAATGCTGTGCATAAAATCACACGGGGCATAATGGCTGGAATGACCGAACTTTTCACCCGAACTGCTAACTGAAACCAATTTTTTTCACCCATAGACATAGACCATTTTAAAGCATTCTTCTCCTGATCATTTCTGTTAATAGATTATCCAGCCGATGGTCTTAATTCTACAACTTTATTGCTTTCTACTGTTGGGATTGGAGTTTGAGCGTTTAACTTTTGGTTTAATTCTCGAATTCGTCGAGACAGTAGACGAATAATATTAATGGCAATTCCTGGGGTTTCATCAATCGCATCATAAAGTTGCATTTGGGTTAAAACTAAACATTCACACTTTTCTAAGGTGCTAACGGTCGCCGAGCGAGGTTCAGCATCAAACAAAGACATTTCACCAAAGCACGTTCCTTTCCCCAATTCCGCTAAATTGCGATCGCCAATATGAACTCGCACCCGTCCAGAAACCACAATATAAAGGGCGCGTCCTTCTTGACCTTCAGTAAAAATACTATGGTCATCAGGAAACGATAATTCATCCATTACCGATGCGAGACGTACTAAAAAATCGTCTCGCAATTCTTTAAAAATCGGGACACCCCTGACAAATAAAAGGCGTTCTACGCTAGTTAACATAAGTTTACAAAAAAATTAAACAATTCACATCTAGGAAGAAGACGAACTCAGAAGCCCGAACTGAGAAGCCCGAACTGAGAAGCCCGAAGTTAATACTACCTCCCCTGCTCCCCCTGCTCCCTACTTCACCCCAAGCTGCACCATAAATTCCTCAACTTGGGCTGCAACTAAACGATCCGGATCATTTTGTAGCATTGGCAATAATTCTATCAAAGCCCGTTGAGAGGCAATCTTTAGATAAGCTAAGACCGCTTCTCGAACAAATCCGGTGGGGTGACGCAAGCACATCAAGGTTTGTTCAGCCGTTAAGCTCCAGCGAGCATTTCTGGCGAGGTGGAAACAACAAGCTAAAGCCCAGTCGGAGAGAAAATGACGAAACTCTAATAAACGCCGGAGACGATCACTCGGTTTCAACGGTTGATAACTAACTAAATCAGATAAATTCGTCAATTTCTCCAAGATAGAGTGCTGATCCAGAACACTAATTAAAGCTCGTTTATTGACAATATCAACGGTATTATCCAAGATTTCCAAACCCCTGGCCACATTAGAAGAAGAATGAGACTGGATATTAAAAGATGCCGCTTGAATCGAACTATGGGGATACAAAAACTTCATTAATAAAAAGCAGCGATCAATCGCATCGGTTTCTAATCCCTCTAAAGCCCGTTTTAACAACTGTTGGGGAGATTGTAGATCGGGGCTACTTGGAGCTAAGAGCTCAAAGGGATCTGAATCTTCTGAGTCCGACAGAACAGGTTTTTCTAATGATAAATCCAGCAGGGCTGCATAAATTTGACCAATAAACATTAATTCCTGCTCAATTAAAATTTCCACCCCGGTTCGCCCCACCCGTTCTAACACTCCTTCAATTCCAGCATCTTGAGGAATTTTAAGTAAAATTCGCAGGATATTCCGTCGGGTGGTTCCCCAAGAAATCATCAATTCACTAATTAAGGTATCAAGGGCTTCCAGGGTGGCAATTTCACCCAAGGCTGTCCAAGCTTGTAACCGCACTAAATCCGGTTTATAGATATCGCTGGCTTGTTGAACTAATAGGGGAATGGCTTCATTTCCCAATCGCACTAAAGCTTGTAACGCCGTATCCCGCGTGGAACGATAGGAAAGGGCTTTCATTAACGAGGAATAGTATTCTTCCAAATGGGTTGACGCAATCACGTCTAACAACGCACAACGTACCCGTAAGGATTCATCCTGTAATAAATCGTCGAGATAAAGTCGCAGTCCTTGTAGATAATCCGCTTCTCCCAACGCCCGAACCCCCATTACCCGTTCCCGTTCTTGGCTGGAGGTGATCATGCGGCGAATGGTATTGGTGGCCGCGGCTTTTTGTTCGCGATCGCCTCGGCGTAAAATTAAAGCTGCGGCTGTTCCCCGAACCACCGGATCAACCTTGGATTGCAAATAGGGACGTAACTGTTCAATATCAGGATTTGTTTCCGTTAACCACAGATATCGTAACGACAGCGCCAGCACTTCTGGCGGCAGATTTCCTTGATGAGTAAAGGATCGAATCTCATCCAAATAAGCGGGATTGGGGTGATCGAGCATAATTTCCAAGCTCTGACGCTGAAGGCTAGGGGAAAGGCTACCCAGTAACGGAACCAACGTTTCCCCGACGTTTTTAGCATCCAGTTGACTCAAAAGTTCAATACAGGAGCGTTTATCGGCTTCTTCTCCGGGTTTTTTCAGGGTTTCAACCACGTTACGCTTCAGTTGGGGCATATCGATGTCGGAAACACTCAGCCGTCCGCGTTCCGCACTCCGAACCAGCAAACTCACATATTGAGATCGAATTAACCACACCACGAACAACCAAACCAAAGCCATGAGGATGATCAAGGCCACGAAGACTAATCCCTGTTGACTCTGTAACTGGGTTTCGCTAGAGTTCGGTAAAATCAGGCGGGTGAGCCAAAGGGTGATTAAAATCAGAACCCCCGTCACCCCTGTTGACATGGGTTCAAAAACTCCGTTCACCATCGCTTGAATATCGCTGCGAACGTGATCTGGTAGGGGTTGAAATAGAACAGCCCCCGTCGTTTCAATTAAGGTGTAATGAAATAATTCATCCAGAAACCGCAGGATCACAAATCCCACAAACACAGAAAAGAGTCCGGTGATGCCTCCAATCAAAGAAAATGTTCCTAAAACAATCACGCCAACGGGTAATACAATTGCGGTTACAAATACCCCTGTGCGTTCAACTAAACGGCTAGAACCAAACCACTGAGTTAAAACTTGAGAAACACTTAAAATTCCTTCAAAAATTCCCAGGAAACTTACAATTCCACTGGCACCCCCCGCATCATTTTGAAATTCCAACTGACTAAAAAATTGGAAATCCACTAAAACATATAAAGCTTCTGCGATCACAAAAAAGGAGACTAATGGAATCACATAACCTAACACGGGGCCCCGGAGATTCCGGGTGCTAAATTCTTGTTCTTCGTCGTCGGGTGTCCAGCGTGTGGAGTCGGGGAAGGATTGACCGTAGCGTTGAGACAAATAAAATAAAATTCCCGCCGCCAAAAGTACCATCACGCCGGAAACTAAAGTAACGTTATTGAGTCCAACCACTCTTAACAGCAGGGGGAGGGAAAAACCACTAATGACCCCAGCCACTAAAAATCCGCTACTAATAATTGGATAGGTGCGTTTAATTTCTCGAATATTAAAGAGTTGGTTAGCGGTGATGGAATTATTTAAGTCGTTAAGAACATAAGAAGCTTCCACCCATAACCACATTAAAAATAAGGTAATAAATTGAATGCTTAACCCTAATATTTTAATATCGGATAATCCTAGACCCCAGCGAAATAAAAATAGGGGAATTGCCATCATCACAAAGATAATTACAATCACCCGACGCAGGGGAAATACTTTTTGCAGCGAAGAATAAACAAACCCTAAACCTGAACCCATTCCCGCACTTGCGATATAGATCCAAGGCAATTTATCGGCCCCGTATTCGTCCAGAAATAAGCCAACGGTGCTTAATTCTAACCAAACTAACCCGACGGATGCCAAGGTATAAACTAAAAACATCAGTAGGGTTCTTTCTACTTCTTCCTGACGGAGATTGAGTCCCCGCAACACCCCCTGTCCCAACAAAGCGGAATTACTCACTGGCTTGTCCATGCGATGCCCAAACCCCTTTCTGTGATTATCGGACGTCTAACATTAGAGTTTAACCGATTTGTACCAGTGATGGTGTAACGGTTCAGTTAGAATCACATTCAGATTATCCGGGTTTAAAATTTGAGAAAAATTTGGGTGTTAGACTGGACTAATAAAACCTAACCCGTTAAGGTAAATTTTGCCAGAAAGGTTCTTGATTTCCTTGGCGAGTGGTATTAGTGGCACTATAAATATTACCTTGTAATTCTTGATAGTAATCATCCTCTAGGAAATTAACATTAATTCCCGCCACAGCCACCCGACGTTTAAAGTCTTCTTGGGTGTAGTCTTGTCCGTCAATTAAGGGGCCTTTGGGATTAGAAACTAATAATTCTCCATTCACATACACCGAATTAATTAAGTTCGGCCACCAAGCATAACCACTATAACTAAAGAGGGCTGGAATTTCAATAATTTGATCGGTTCTTAGATTAAATTCTTGTTTCAGTTGATTAATTAAAGGTTCGATTTTCTGCTTTTGCAAATTCTGATTATGTTGGATTAATAATTGATTATTTAAAGTAGCCCGAACGGTTGTTTGAGTGCTTAATCCTCGATTAATCGCGGCTCCTTCATATCCTTGTTTTGCCAGTTCTTTTAATAATTTAATTCCTTCCCCTGGACTGGCAATTAACATTAAGGGTTCACCGGAGAAACTGGGAATAAAATTAATAATTTCATCGACATGACGCACCATTAACCAAGAAGTATCAATTCCAACGGGTTCTCCTTGGATTTTTTGAGCTTTCAAAAATTCAATAATTTCAGGATTTAAGCTAACGTTATCAGCAGTTCCATAATAAATTCTACCCAATGGATATTCCGGTAAAGCTGGAGTTACTGCTAAATTATTATACCAATCTGCCCATTGATTTAATACATCTAATTGCCGAGGTTTACCGATTTCAAACCAGCCGAAATTTTGATTCATTAACGATTGAGCATAATCATCAATTTCCGCACTGCGATTGCCTTTTAGAACAACAGGATAATCCTTTAAACCCTCTGCATTGGGAAACTGAACATAACCAATTTCTTGAGTTCCTTGCATCCAAAGGGTTGCTCCTGGTGTAACTTTAACTTTAGCATCGGTTGTTTCAACAATGGTTTTTACCTCTTGAACAATCTTTTGATTATCGCCGCGATCGCTAATATGAACTTCAGAAACCGGGGCGGTATTGGGAGACATAATCCAAGGTGCTACCCCCATGGAAATTGTATCCGTTGCGATGATATTTCCTTGTTTACGAGCACTAGCTTTTAAATTAATTAAACCTGACCAATTTTGATGGGCAAATTGTTTCGCTTCTACCCCTAAAATAATATCAGAATTAAATTCTAAAGGCGTTAAACCGGATAAATCAACGGATTTCCATCCCTGGGCAGTTTTTTGGAATAAATTAATATAAGGTCTAGCGGTTTCATCAACACTAATTAACAATTCTGAACCGTTATAATCAGGAGAAACTTTAAAATGAACAATCGCTAAATCCTTTTCATCTTCAGCACCATTCACGCCTTTTTCTCGCCAGTCGGGTAGTCCATTGCGATCATCATCATCATTATTAAATAAAACTAACGGCCCAACGGATAAAGACCATTGTTCGGGGCGTTGTTCATCGGCTTCATTAACAATACCATCTCGGTTGGTATCTCCATACAGTTTAAACCCTGGAAATTGGGGATTAGCAGTAGAAATAGGAGAAAGATTTTGAGGAGTTTCGGGCTTGTTTTTTTCGGATTGTTGTGCTAAGGCTCGTTGATAGGTAGCGATCGCTAAATATCCTTGATATTCTACAGTTTTATCAATGGCTTTAGAACTTAAAAACGACTCTCTGGGAATTTTTCTTAAAGTATCAATAGCTTGAACCCATAATTGTTGAGCAGTTTCCCAATCTTCAACCGTATGACTTTCAGGTTGTTGACCATAACTAGCGGCTTCTGTGGCAATTTTAATCGCTTGATTCCAACTTTCTAGGGTTTTTTCTTCAAATTTAATTTGAGCTTCTACTTGAAGATTGGCTTTAACTAAGGTTTCATATTGTTTAAGTTGCAGTTGATATTGCCAAGCTTCTAAATTACTATTAATATCAGGAGGATTAGAAATTTTCTTTAATTCTGCTTGAATGCGATCGCGAAGTTGATATAATTCTGCTAAGGATTTTGGTGTAATTTCAACGGTTTCTAAGTTAGAATTACCCCTAGAATCAATTTCAAATCCTGGCAATTGTAGTCCAGACTCATCAATGCGATACTCTAAGTCCAGATTGGTTGGCGACGACTGGGCTAAGGTGGGAGGGGCGGGGACTAAAATAATTCCAACGACTACACCCAAAGCATTAATTAAAGCAACAGCAATGTAGCGCATCCAGTTCATGATCCATCCTCAGATATCCTGATTGATTGTACCTGAAATTGACCGAACTGTTGATAGGCGTGAGAGAAAAAGATTCAGAAAGTTGTGGCTGGCGTCAGGTGGACACACCCTAGTAGTTAAAACATTAGGCTTGGTTTTTATCCAATTCCTAATAAGGCATCACTAATATTAACAATAGAAATACTATTTTTAACACTATTAATATCGGTGGTATTCGCAACGACACCGAAAATATTCCCGGTTGTCGTTTGACGAATAATGACTCCTTGAGAGCTTCCTGTTGCGAGTTGCAAATTAGCAGTTTGATCAAAGGTTTCTAACGTCAGTTCTTCCGAGGTTAAACTATTAGCAATAATCATAATTTTATCTCCTTCTGTGGCGTTAAAATCTGTAATCAAATCAGCTTCAGTGACTTTCAGGGGAACCTCTGCGGCGTTTGCACTTAAAATAAAAATATCCGCATCCGCACCGCCAGTCAGGATATCAAATTCTAAATCTCCGATTAAAATATCTTGTCCAGAACCGCCATCTAAATGATCTTTTCCTTTCCCTCCTCGCAGTAAGTCTTCTCCATCTCCTCCGATTAAGAAATCATCGTCTCGGTTGCCATTAATAATATCATTTCCACTATCACCCTTGAGGGTATCATTTCCTTGACCACCTCGCAATAAATCAATGCTTTCTGCACCGGATAATTGATCATTTCCCGTGTTACCATTCATGACATCAGTTTGTTCAGAACCCACTAAAATATCATCTCCGGCTAAGGCTAAAATTCCCCCTGGATTGTTCATTGTCCATTCGGGTAAAATCATTCCTGTAGGGGGTTGGGGAAGATTAAAATCATTAACAGGTGCTAGAATATCGCTATCATCCGTTAAGATAAATAATTGAGAAGATTGTCCTGATAATTGAGTTAAAGTTTTATAACTACTGAGAATATTAATATCACTGAGAATTTGACTGGGCTTAACCTCTAAAGTCGGGGCAGTCTTCAGGGTAATTTGCGGGTTTTGTTCTAATAATTTATCAATCCAAGGTTCTGCAATCGGAAGAATTGTGTTAAATAAAGGTTCATATTGGGGAAAAAATGTGAAGATAACAGGTTTAGCGACTGGCCAAACAATATTACTGACAATATTAATAATTTTGTTAAACATATCCAGAAGATCCTAAGTACATTGATTCGTTATTATAATTTTGCACTTTCAGGTTCTGGAATTCAGGATAAATTTTTAATAGAAAAAATAGCTCAGGATTACCTCTTGAACAAACCGAGTTTCTGACAGTTCCTCAACTTAGAAACCCGGTTCTGTTTTGCGATTACCTAATGGGTTTGTGATTCGTCTTCTTGATTAAACCATAACAACCGAATTCCTAAAATAGCAAAACCAATCGCCGCCGCAATTTTAACCAGATGGGTCGGTAGAACTTCAGCAACTCCTTGACCGACCATCACCCCTAAAAAACTGGCTAATAATAAAGCAGAAGCGGTGCCGAAAAAGATAGCACGGGGCGATTTTGTACTTCCACTCAAAGCGATAGCAGCGACTTGACTTTTATCTCCTAATTCTGATAAAAAAACCGTAATAAAGCTTAATCCTAACAGTTGTAAATCCATAAATTTAATGATGAATAATTTAGTGCAGAACTTCCCAAATTAACAAAGCAGAAATCAACAATAAACTGCTTCCGGCGGCCCGTTCTAAGGTTCGCGGAGAAATCCGAGACGCTAACCATTGACCCAATAAAACCCCTAATAAACTGGTTAATACTAAAGCACTTCCAGCCCCAGCAAATACAATCCAAGGCGCATGGGATTCTGCTGTCATTAATAATGTTGTGAGTTGGGTTTTATCTCCAATTTCAGCTAAAAAAATCGTAATAAATGTGGTGACAAAAATTTTCCAAATATTAGGTTTATTGGAATTTTGAGATAAATCCGTCTGTTTTGCAGAACTCGCGAGTTCAGGGGACACCGTAGCCGGGTCTTCCTGAACTTTAACAACGGTGGGGGATGAACTCATAGGTTGAAGCTTTAGGTGCGAATCGAGAATATATCATAATTTTTTCATATTTTCCCGAATCCTGCAAGATCCTTATCCCACAAGCACCTCAGAAACCGGTCACAGGGGTACGAAGAACGTGCTTCGCACCCATCACCGACTAAATTCTAGCCGCAACAAATTCTTCTAAACGTTTGACCCCTTTTTCAATAGTGATTAAATCCGTTGC
This sequence comes from Planktothrix sp., assembly GCF_046067725.1. Lineage (NCBI taxonomy): Bacteria > Bacillati > Cyanobacteriota > Cyanophyceae > Oscillatoriales > Microcoleaceae > Planktothrix > Planktothrix sp. Next base: position 10,203 of record NZ_JBJUDF010000361.1, on the reverse strand, counting down.
GTAGGATAAACGAATGTGGTCATCATTCCCAAACGCTTCACCGGGTACAGCAGCTAACTGTTTTTCTTCCAGTAATAAATTACAGAAATCAACCGAATTTAAACCCGTTTTACCAATATTAATGTACATATAAAATGCCCCATCGGGTTTGAGACAACTAATCCCAGGAATAGCATTTAATAACTCAAACATCACCTCCCGACGTTTGGCAAAAGCCAGACGCATTTCTTCCACACAATCTTGTGAGTTTTCTAATGCAGCAACCGCACCATATTGAGCAAATGTACAAACATTAGACGTAGTATGACTTTGAATTCGGGTAGCCGCTTTAATAATATTGACATCTCCCGCTAAATATCCAATTCGCCACCCGGTCATCGCAAAGGATTTAGCAAAACCACTACTAATTAAAGTGTATTTATAGCTTTCAGGATGAGCCGCTGCAATACTTAAATGTTTGGCATCATCATAGATAATTTTAGAATAAATTTCATCCGCAACGACTAAAAGACCTGTTTCAACAACGACCTCAGCTAAAGCTCGAATTTCATCCGGGGTATAAACCATTCCGGTTGGATTTGAAGGCGAATTTAAAACAAAAAGTTTAGTCTTCGGTGTCATCGTTTGACGCAGCATTTCAGGTGTAATTTTATAACCTGTTTCTGCACCCGTTTGCACAATTACGGGAACCCCTTCTGCTAGTTTCACCATTTCAGGATAACTTAACCAATAGGGAGCCGGAATAATCACTTCATCCCCTGGATTAATCACCGCTACCATTAAATTATAGAGGGAATGTTTACCACCATTAGTAACAAGAATATTGTCGCTTTTATAGTCTAAACCGGTTTCGGCACTTAAGGTTTCAGCAATTAATGAACGTAACTTCGGTTCCCCGGCTGCTGGGCCATAGCGAGTTTTACCTTCATCTAAGGCTTTTTTCGCCGCCTCAATAATATGCTTCGGGGTATCGAAGTCGGGTTCGCCTACGCTAAAATTTAAGACATCCATCCCCTCAGCTTTCATCGCTTTTGCCTTCGCTGAGATTGCCAGCGTTACCGACGGTGGAACCTTTTCTACTCGCGCTGCTAGCTTCATACTTTTAATAATCTCTAATTTTCTGTTTCAAGATTTAGATTTTAGGGGGCAGATTGCCGAACGGCAACCTTGTTGTTATAGGATGATAACATTGTATTAGAATTACCTCGATTTTTCTACAACAAATCTTAATCTGTTAACCTTTAGGAGTGATTGTTAGGGTTCATTGTTAAGAAAAGGTTAAATTTATTCTCGCTTGTGATGGCTTTAACTGTCCATTAAACTCAAAATTTTAAGGAGCGTTAATATGAGATTTATTAATCCAAAAACTGATTTTGCTTTTAAGAAAATATTTGGTTCAGAAGACAGTAAGGATATTTTAATCAGTTTTTTAAATAGTATTCTTTATCCTGAAACTTCAGCCATTGAAGATTTAACAATTCTCAATCCCTATCAAGCTCCTAAAATTCGAGGAATTAAAGATACTTATTTAGATGTTAAAGCAACGATAACCGGAAATAAAACGGTGATTATAGAAATGCAAATCTTAAATCTTGAAGGATTTGAAAAAAGAATTTTATATAATGCGGCAAAAGCTTATTCAATACAGTTAAAAACCGGGGAAGATTACACCCTTTTAAATCCAGTTATTGCTGTTACAATTACGGATTTTGAAATGTTCCCTAATCTCAATCAAGTCATTTCTCGATTTGTTTTAAAAGAAAAAGAGTTTTTAGTCGATTATCCAATTTATGATATTGAATTAGTTTTTGTAGAACTTCCAAAATTTAATCCGTCTCTTCAGGAGTTAAAAACCTTAACGGATAAATGGCTGTATTTTATTAAAAGTGCTAAAACCTTAGAAACGGTTCCTGAAACAATGGCACAGATTCCCGAACTTAAAAAAGCCTTTACCATGGCTAATGAAGCCACCTTAAACCCGGAAGAACTCGAAGATTTAGAAAAACGAGAAATTTATATTTATGATCAGCGAAATGCGATTAAAAAAGCCGTTCGATTAGCGAGAGAAGAAGCATTAAAGCAAGGAATTGAACAAGGAATTGAACAAGGAAAACAAGAATCTAAACTTGAAATTGCTCGACAATTAATGAGTTTATTAGATGATCAAACGATTAGTCAAACCACCGGATTAAGTCTGGAACAAATCCAACAGTTAAGACAAGAATAACAAACTCCTGATTAACATTCTCTCCCCGTCTCTGTTCCCCAGTTTCCCTCGTTCCTGTTGTTTGCTACAATCGGTTGACACTGGCTATATAATGAAGCGATACGCATAGCGCGTTTTTTTATCCCTTATTCTTGAGTTTGATTGTACTCGATGTTAAATTTTTACTTTGATACGGAAACAGATAGCCACAAGTCCTTTGAGTTACCCGGCGCTCGTCCCCATTATAACCCAGACCGTCCGGGTCAAGTGGAACATATTTTTCTGGACTTAGTTCTTGATATTCCTAATCAAAGTTTTCAAGGAACTTGTACCCTCCATTTGAACCCGGTTAGAAGTGGAATTGAAACCTTAACTTTAGATGCGGTTAACTTAGAAATTAAAGGGGTAAAAATTGATCAAATTCAGCAAGAGTTTAGTTATGATGGGGAACAATTACAAATTTATCTGCATCAACCGACTATTACGAATCAGTTAATTAAACTTGTTATTAATTATGGGGTAACTCATCCGCAACGGGGACTTTATTTTATTAGTCCGAGTAAAGATTATCCTAACAAACCGATTCAAGTTTGGACGCAAGGAGAGGACGAAGATTCTCGCTTCTGGTTTCCTTGTTTTGACTACCCTGGACAACTCGCTACTTCAGAAATTCGGGTACAAGTTCCCAAACAATATTTAGCCATTTCCAATGGAGAGTTAATTCATACGGAAACCAAAGGTAAAACCAAAATTTATCATTGGTCACAAAAACAAGTGCATCCCACGTATTTAATGACCTTGGCGGTGGGTGATTTTGCTGAAATTAAAGACGAATGGAAGAAAATTCCGGTTTTATATTATGTTGAGAAAAACCGCAAAGACGATGCGCTTCGCAGTATGGGAAAAACCCCGCAAATGATTGAGTTTTTCTCTGAATATTTTGGTTATGCCTATCCCTATCCGAAATATGCTCAAGTTTGTGTGGATGACTTCATTTTTGGTGGGATGGAAAATACTTCAACAACCTTATTAACCGATCGCTGTTTATTAGACGAACGAGCCACCTTAGATAATCGTAACACAGAAAGTTTAGTTGCCCATGAATTAGCCCATCAATGGTTCGGGGATTTAGTCGTAATTAAACATTGGTCACACGCTTGGATTAAAGAAGGAATGGCGACCTATTCTGAAGTGTTATGGACAGAACAACAATATGGTAAAGAAGAAGCGGCATATTACCGTTTAAATCAAGCCAAAAACTATTTTTCCGAGGATAGTTCCCGTTATCGTCGCCCCATTGTTACCCATATTTATCGAGAAGCGATTGAATTATATGACCGCCATTTATATGAAAAAGGCGCTTGTGTTTATCATTTAATTCGCACGGAATTAGGGGATGAACTGTTTCAAAAAGCAATTCAAACTTTTGTTCAAGATAATGCTCATAAAACCGTAGAAACCATTGATTTATTACGAGCATTAGAAAAAGCAACGGGATGTAATTTAATGCCTTTGTTTGATCAATATGTTTTTCGAGGCGGACATCCTGAATATAAAGTTTCCTACAGTTGGGATAATCATAGTAAATTAGCCAAACTTACGATTAAGCAAAATCAAGCGAAGGAAAGTGACAAACTCAGCGAGAAAAATCTCTTTGATTTAAAAATTCCCATTGGGTTTGGCTATAAACCGGATAAAAAATCTCCTGAAATCGCAGTTCAACTCAAAACCTTTACCGTTAGAGTTCATGAACGGGAACAAACCTTCTATTTTCCTTTAGAAGAAAAACCGAATTTTATTAGCTTTGATGTTAATAATAATATTCTCAAAGCCGTCAATTTAGATTATGCTGTAGCTGAATTAAAGGCACAATTACAATATGATCCTGATCCGATTTCTCGAATTTATGCCGCCAAAGCTTTAGCTAAAAAAGGCGGATTAGAAGCCGTAAAAGCTTTATCAAATGCCTTAAAAAATGATAAATTCTGGGGGGTTCGCGTTGAAGTCGCTAAACAATTAGTTCGAGTTAAATTAGATCAAGTTTTTGAAGGATTAGTGGCAGGTTTAACCGATGATGATCCTCGTGTTAGACGTGCTGTTGTTCAAAGTTTAGCTGCACTGAAAACCACCGAGAGTTATCAAGTGTTAAAACCCCTTTTAGAAAAGGGAGATCCTAGTTATTTAGTTGAAGCCGCTACCGCCACCGGGTTAGGAGAAATTGCAGCGACCCATTGTGAGGATAAACATCTAGTTGAACAAACTATTAAGCAGTTAAAATCGGTGCTTAAAGAACGGGAAGGATGGAATGAAGTGGTGCGTTCAGGGGCGATTTTAGGACTGAGTAAAATGAAGACCTCAGAAGATGCTTTAAACTTGATTTTAAAATATACGACTCCGGGTATTCCTCAAGCATTACGGTTAGCCTCTATTCGTGCTTTAGGGACGATTTCAACGGGTCAAACTCCAACCCATATCGAACGAATTTTACAACGCTTAGAAGAATTATCCCATGAAACCTTTTTCCTTACCCAAGTAGCGGTTGTCGCCTCTTTAGAGCACATGGAAACGTCAAAAGCGATGGATGTTTTGCAATCTTTAGCCGACCAAACCTTAGACGGACGAGTGCGCCGTCGCGCGGAAGAAGCCATTCAAAATGTACAAGGAAAAATCGGTTCCGAACCCGCCTTGAAAAAGCTACGGGAAGAACTGGACAAAATTAAAAAAGAAAATCAGGAACTTCGGAGTCGGTTAGAAACCTTGGAAGCTAAAAGCAAAACGCCGAAGTCTGACAAAGGATAGGGGAACAAAGGGTGAGAAAATCATCATTTTTAGAGGCGGAAACTGGTTGTTCCTTGATGTAGTGTTCGTCAAAACCTCTGTTCTCAAGGGTTTTGACGAATAGCTCAACTCGGCGACGTCAAAAACTTAACGTGATTTAACGTTTGATCTCACACCAAAGGCAGAGATTTGAGTTAACTTACAATAAAGAACAACCTCAAAAGGTCAGGTTGTTGGCAATATTCAAAGTCAGTCACTCCTGACTGAACCCGTTTGCAAACAACCTAAACCCCCCTTAAGTTGAATCCATTTTGTTACATAAACTAAACCGTTTATTACTCCAAAAGAGTAGAAACTTAAAGTTTTCTTCGCTATCATTGAAGAGGAACTTCAGCAATTAATTTTGAGTGAATTACGACTTCTCTATGCCTCGACTTAGACAACCCATTCTATCAGGTGTATTAAGGTCATTTACCTTCATTTACACTTTCTTCAATATTTATTCTGGGATGACAACCCAAGTTGAAAAGAGTTCGCTAAAATTTTAGTGAATCAGGATATCGATATCCTCTGTAATATCCCTGAAATAAAATGATCGCTCCCCCTGTGATCAGTCTAATCTAAGGATAGAAAAGGCAGTTGTAGTCAATGCCTAAGTCAATTAATCCTCCATCGGTGAATTTGAGTCAGCAAATCTGCTTTTTGACAAACCGTACAATTTTTGTCAGAAAGGCTACAATCAAAAAGGTCTTGGCGCAATCCAATGATCACCTTTGAATATTTGTCTTCTTATGTTACGACTGAAGTGAGTTATGATCATTGACTCAGTAACGCTGTGGACAAATGTTGAAACTTGAAACAGTGTGCAACTGGTTCAATAGTCTACTAATAGACAATCTTTATCCTGTGATTGATTTCTACTAATTGAGGAGCATGAGGAACGCGGCATGAGCCAGATTACCAACGGACTCGCAACCACAAAGCTTGAAACAGAAACATCAGACATCTTTCCCCCCCTTCTGACCAATAACAATATCCTTTCGGAGTTGGAGGATATTGAATTGGATGAGGAAGATTTAATCGATGAAGATGACATTCTCTTGGAGGATGTCATCGCAGATGACGATGAGGATAGCAAAGCCGGCAAAGGAGCTAAATCTCGGCGTCGGACTCAGACGAAGAAAAAGCATTTCACAGAAGATTCAATTCGTCTCTATCTTCAAGAAATCGGTCGGATTCGATTATTACGGGCAGATGAAGAAATTGAACTCGCTCGGAAAATTGCTGATTTGCTCGAACTAGAGCGCATTCGGGAAAAACTCATGGAACATTACCATCGAGAACCCAATGAGCAGGAATGGGCGAGCGCCGTTGATATGAGATTGCCAGAGTTCCGCCGCCGTCTGTATATCGGTCGTCGGGCCAAAGATAAGATGGTACAGTCGAACTTACGACTGGTGGTTTCGATTGCCAAAAAATACATGAATCGAGGTCTTTCTTTCCAAGATTTGATTCAAGAAGGCAGTTTAGGATTAATTCGAGCCGCCGAGAAATTTGATCACGAAAAAGGCTACAAATTTTCAACATACGCTACATGGTGGATTCGTCAAGCCATTACACGGGCGATTGCGGATCAATCTCGAACGATTCGCCTTCCTGTACATTTGTATGAAACCATTTCTCGAATTAAAAAGACCACCAAGTTACTGTCTCAAGAAATGGGTCGTAAACCCACTGAAGAAGAAATCGCAACTCGCATGGAAATGACCATCGAAAAATTGCGGTTTATTGCTAAATCGGCTCAACTTCCGATTTCTTTAGAAACTCCCATTGGAAAAGAAGAAGATTCTCGCTTAGGAGATTTTATTGAATCTGATGGCGAAACCCCTGAAGATCAAGTTTCTAAAAATCTTTTACGGGAAGATTTAGAAAATGTATTAGATACCCTTAGCCCCCGTGAACGAGATGTATTACGGTTGCGTTATGGATTAGATGATGGTCGCATGAAGACATTAGAAGAAATTGGTCAGATTTTTAATGTCACCCGTGAACGCATTCGTCAAATTGAAGCCAAAGCTCTGAGAAAGTTACGTCACCCTAACCGTAACAGCATTTTGAAAGAATATATCCGCTAGTCGTTGCTGTTTCTGTTCGGGTTGAAACAATTTGAGGCGGAGGAAAGAATTTTTTTGATGATGGTCAAGAAAAAATAACTGAAGTTACAATTGCTCAACCCGTTTACCATCAATCTGCCGAAACTTTGTTAAAAAAAAGATTAAGTTTCGGCAACGTTTGGATTGTTGCAAAATATTAAAAACTTGAGAGTTTGTATAAAATCCTCTCAAGTTATGTTAAAATTTTTTTGCGAATTAAATTCCGTTGTTTAATCCGGCTATCATCCGGTTTTAATGCTTCTGGTTGCTAAGGTGATGTAGTGGGATATCCCATTACATCAAACCCCAGAAGTGAAGAAGTCCTTGACCTGAAATCAGTTCAACAACAATGGCGCTGAGAAAACCAATCATCGCCAAACGACCATTCCAATTCTCTGCACTCGGGGTAAAACCCCAATCCCAATGGTTACGTTGTTGTTGTTCAGGACTATTCGTTAATTGTGTGTTTGACATGGTTTTGACTCCTATTTCGTTTGATGTCACCTTCTGTAAACTAATGTAACTAACCTGTAAAAAAACGGCAAGTTACGATCTCTTCAAAGGTAGAAAACCAAAAATCACAGTTATTGTCTGCATTTCTTCTGTTTTCGGGTGTGTTTAGGAATAGATGCGATCGCTCAGATTCTATCTTTCGGTAGGGCGGGTTAGTATAGGAGTTGAACGGATATGCTGTAAATATAATGACTAACTTATGAATGCCATTTATAAACTCCCCTTAATCTTAGAACCTCAACCCGAAGGCGGTTATACAATTACTTGTCCTTTGTTACCCAATTTAATTACAGAAGCTGATACGTTAGAAGAAGTTATTCCTAATGTATCCGATGCTTTACAAGCTTTAATTGAAGCTTATCAAGATTTAAACCAACCCTTACCTGCTGTTTTAAAGCCGATAGGAGAAGATATAACTTTGTGGACAGAAAGCTTAATTCCCATTGGTACAAAATGAAATATAGAGAGGTAGCACAAAAATTAAAACAAATGGGATGCCAAGAAATTTCAAGGCGAGGCGGTGGTTCTCATCGAAAATGGTACAATCCCAATAATGGGGTAATCGTACCGATTCCTGATTGGGGAAATAAGGATTTAAAATTAGGGACTTTGAGGCAAATTATCCGACAATTAGATCTGGATTGGGATGAGTTTAAAAAGCTATAAAATTGAACATTCTTAGGATTCTAAATCTTCATGCAATTACAGCTATCGTCTACATTTCTTCTTGTTTCGTGTGGTTAGGAATAGATGCGATCCCTCAGATTCTATCTTTCGGTAGGGTAGGAATTAAAACCCCGGTTTCTCAAAGAAACCGAGGTTTTGGGGTGTGGGATGTTTTAAAGTCTCTTGATAATACTTTCTTTCATTTTTTAGCATTGCCATCCTTGCTGTCTAACATATTCTTCTGCTTCAGATTCAATTTTTCTAATCTTGTTTTCCCATTCTTCTAATTTACCATTACGCTTCTGTTGATCCTGAAACGAAGGTGTAGGAAGTCCATCTGAACCATATCTACCATATTTATGTGGTAACCCTTTAAAAAATACAGTTCCTTCATTGGGAAGAATATTGCTGAGTTTTAACCATTTTTCACAGTAGGTTTGCCAACAGAAAACATGATCATGAATTTTACAAGGTTTGAAACAACGCAGACATTTAACAGAAACATGAGAAGAACCGAACAGTTTTTGCTCAAGGTCAGGATTTTGAGAATGGTTAAATAAACGAATTTCACTCGCTTCCCCTCGGAAAAACTCAACAATAAACCAATCCCCAAAATCAAAAATACAAACTTCTGTATCGCTATCATCTTCTATTAAAAGATCAACATTTTCAGGAAGATATTGACCGAGAGCATTAATAGATTTTTGAGGTAATAAAATCCGAATTCTTTCAAAGCAATCACTATAATTTGCCCAAAAATCTTTTCGTTTTCGTAACTGATTTTTTTCCCAATCTGGTATATTTAATTCATCATTCCTTTCTAATAAAAGCTCAACGATATTTTCAAAATCTTTATAATTAACTGCACCGATCCATTTTCTTAATGCTTCTTTAGCTTTTCTTGAAAGTTGATGCCATTTACTATTAGAATTTTTAGGTTTAAAATTTAATTTTACCCACTCTACTAAGTTCGGCAAATCTCCAGCTATTTCGGCTGATATGTTAGTTAGTAAATAATCCGTTGCTTTAATTTGATCCTCAGATAGCATTTCTTCAAGGCAGTTTACTAACCAACTCTCATATTGAAGATCACGAGAAGATACAAAAACTTTTGCAACAGCTTTGAGTGCATCTTCAGCTTTTTTTATCCAGTGGGGTAACTGATAGGTTTTTAATAAATCTTTGGGGGTTTTCTTATACGTTAAACTTAATTTTGCTAAATCAGCAGGATCTTTTTTTAAACTTTCAATAATTTTGATCGTTACCAAATCTTTATGATCCTTTCTATCTAATACATCCACAGAAAAGGAATTAACTAAAGATTCTGATATAATTCTTTTTGTCTGCTTGCCCTCATTTCCATAATATAAAACTAAATTCCACAGCAAACGATTTTTTAACCATTGTTTTTGTTTGGCTACATTCCAAATTAATTGACAGAGTTTAAAATTATTATCAGAGTTGAAGTAAACTAAATAAATCCATTCTAAATTACTAATATTATCTATTTTATTAGTTTCAATATCTTTTAATATTTCCTCAAATGTTCGAGGTTTAATGGGATTTGTAATTGGTGGTATAATAGGTGGTGGAGGTTCTTTACCTAGAGACTTTGAAAATTCTAGGAGTTCAGAAGGTTTTAGTGGAGAGAAATCTGGTAAACTTAAACTTGAAAAAATCATTTTTGTAATACCCCCTAAAATTTGATTTAGTCTTTGTAGGTTTGTAGGGGCGAGCCCCTACGATGAATTGGATTTTAAGTCATTTATACAACTAATTTAGACTTGCTATAGTTCTTTACTTTGATTGAGATTTTGATGAATTTAAAAACTTATCCCAATCAATTTGTTTAAGTTGGAAGCGAAAGACAACCCGGCGATCGCGTGG
>NZ_JBJUDF010000360.1:0-5768 GCF_046067725.1 Planktothrix sp. | reverse complement strand
GGGAGATCGAATGTGCGGTTTTAGGTAATGATAATCCCCAAGCTTCTTTGGTGGGAGAAATTACTTTTGATAGTGATTTTTATGACTATGAAACTAAATATACTGACGGGCGATCAAGTATGGTGATTCCCGCTAATATTCCCGATAAAATTGCTAATCAAGTGCGAGAAATGGCTGTAGAAGCATTTAAAGCTGTGGATGCTGCGGGATTGTCGCGGGTGGATTTTTTCTATGTGGAGAAGACTGGGGAAGTGTTGATCAATGAAATTAATACTCTGCCGGGGTTTACTAACTTTAGTATGTATCCCCAACTCTGGAAAGCCACTGGTTTAGAGTTTGATCAATTGGTCGATAAGTTGGTACAATTAGCCTTAGAAAGACAGGAAAAATAAGGTTAAATTACCACAGTTTCTAGGATAGTAATTACCTATCCTAAGTAGGGTATGCTGAAAAAGTTTTTCCTGGTGGCAGGGGGGGTTTGCCTTTTGGCTATCCTGATTTGTTGGCTATAATCAACGGATTTAGTATCAAAAAAGCCTAAAGATATTATCCAACAAGGTTTTTAGATTTATTAAGCAAACTCTACATAAGAGCTTTGCGATCGCCAATAAAAATGCCAGGTTTTTGAAGAGGGGTAATGCAATTTGCCCCTACCGCTCAAAACATGGCACATAATTTGAGATTGCTTTAGCAGACCCTAATTACTAATTATTTCTGCCCTTTCAACAAACCGATGATAGTATCCAGTTTCTTCTCAAGTTTTTGGTTTTCCTCCTCCAATTTAGCAATCTTATCCAATAATGCTTGATTGTCGCTGACTACCGCCGCCGCCCGCAATTTACGCACATCTCGACCAAAGCCCATCAAGGCTGGACGTTCCACATAAGTAACCCGGTGCAGTACCCGCCAGGCTTTATTGGGCTTACCTGCTTGGGCCTGACGCAAGGCCACAGCTTCTTCGTCGTTGCTACGCAGCCATTCAGGATCGACCACATAGTTAAAGAAGTCGTGGAAGTGATCGGTACTGCCTTCCAGGTAGAAACTCATAAAGCGATAGCGATCTACTTTTTCCCCGGGCAGAATCGGGCGATCGTTGTAATCGGTGATGCCTTTATACTCCAAACCACTCAGACCTACATTCAACTGAAAACCCTTACTCCGAGCTTCAGTTTTGCTCATGGTTTGAGTTAAGTTAACCGTAGCCTGGGCAGTGAGCTCTACATCAATACCCAATACTGAGAATGAACTGTCAACTCCCAACCCGGCATTCATCGCAAAAGAGCCACCAATGGTATGTTCTACGGTGTTCGCAAAGCTTTGAGCTTCAGTTCGCAGACCACCGTCCGCGTCCCAAACATAGGTATTGACGATGTTGCGCTTACCAGCCCGAATTTGGAGACTTTCCATCCGTTTCTGCCAGCCTGCAAAACTTTCTGTGGCTTGCACTCGTTTGTCTTGGTCAGCAATTTTACTTTGAATCTCCGCTTGTTTAGCTTTAGCGATAGCCTTGCTCTTGTCAGAAGTAGCAGCAGCATCTGCTTGAAATTGTTCGGCTTTTTGGTCTTGGGCTTTTTTCTTCTCCTCGTCAGTCATTTGGGTATTCGGTTTGTCTTCTTCCCGTTGTACTCCAATGGTGGTTGGTGCATCCCCACTGTCGATGTTTCGGTTCAAAGAGGTTTCGTCCAATAAACGCACATTAAAGTTAGAAAAGTAAGATTCTCGGCGTTTATCTTCTGCTTCAATTTGGCGTTTTAAGTCATACGCCTCTTTCAAGCGATAGTAACTAGCGGGATAGAGAGAACCATATTGGCTACGCATTTCGGGAACGTGCTTGAAGAAGCGATCGCTCGTGGCACTGCTGCCGGTCATCCCATCCAAGCTACCATTCATCGTGTAGGCAGGATTCATCAAAAAGGTGATGGTGTTGACATCTGGAGGGATGCCATCTACCGGCTGCACTTGGTAGCCGACCATTTTGCCACTGCGGGCCAGTCGGGTGACAAACACATCTGCCAAGGCTGAAACAACCAACGCATAGCCAATATTCTTGGGAATAAATCGTGTCCCCAAATGAGGGAACTTGATAGTTTCTTCTGGTGTGCCCCGCAGTTCCAGTTTATCGGTCATGCTCAGAGATGAACTGGAAGTAATGTTACTTTCATTTTGGAATTGGTAGCTGAAGTCAAAGTTGCCTTTAAAACCCACTTTGGCACTGCTGTCGATAGAAGTCCCCACACCCATAGGTGCTGTGAGGAAAGACATTGTTCCCCCTGCTCCAATAAAGGTATCAATTGTTGCTCCTAACCCAGTATCTTGAGAACGGTTCCAGCTAAATGCCACATCTTCAGACATGGTTAATTCCACAGAAGTCGCACCATTGTAATCGTCTGATAAGGTTAGGTTTTCGCTGGGTACGGGGGGTGGACCCTCAATATACCCCAACAAAGTGGGAGCAAATTGGGCGTTACCAATCCACTTCAGTTCTAAGGTTTCAATCCGCTTATCTGGTAGCAGGGTGACTCCATTGTTAGTGGGATAAGCAAAGAACCGCCGCATGATGGCAACCTTGGTTTTCGTGGATGATTCCAGAGTCACGGTGCTGTACTCAGCAGAGACGAGGGCATCGACACTACTGGGATTGCCAATTTTGCCAATAGGTGCCGTACAACCCCACCAATTTGCCCCCGATACCGTGGCATTATTGCCATTACCGGAATAGTCGCGCACTTCCACTCCTGTGGCTTCGCTCATGGGGTAGTAAGCCAACAAACCGGGTTCGTTACCGCTAAGCAAGGTTTTGCTGTTGACGGCAATTTCATCATCGCTGAGAGCAACTCCCCAGATACGCACCTCTGCCAATTTACCGAACTGCCAGAAGTTGGGGGTAATAGGTAGGGTTTCATCCTTAAGGATCTTGCCTGCCACCACAGTGCCATGATTACCGCCAGCCAGATCTAATACTTTTCGGGTCTTACCTTCCAGTTTGATTTCATTGAGGGGATAGTAAGCCACTAAGTTTGGTTCTTTACTACTGAGGCGTTGGGACATATTCGCCTGAATTTCTGCTTGAGTACGAGCTTTGTTCCAGATGCGGACTTCGGCTATAGACCCTTTGAAGAGACCCTGGTAATTATATGCTCCAATGACAATCTGGGGATGAGAGGTAGCAAGACGAGGAACATTCGTTGATTTTGCAATGAGTTGACCATTCTTATATAGTTCCATCCTTTGAGTGGAACTATCATAAGTAACAGCCACATGAATCCAAGTATTTTTAGGTAAAGTTGTTGTGTCTTGAACGTTGTACCAACTCCCATTATGTTTATGTCCTGCCCATAGCCTGTGATCCTCTATCCATAAATCATGACTACTACTATTACCCGAGATAATGTTAAATTCTCCCGAAGATTTCTCCCATTTAATCCAAGCTTCTTTGGTGTAGGAATCAGGTAAAGTGCCAGTGGCACCATCAATATAATCATTACTGCCATCAAACTTCATCACTGAATAATCAAGAGACTGATTAATAGCTAAATGATTGTTTGCGATCGCATAAACATCGCTCTGAGATTTCAGACTAGCTTTCTTAATGTCCTCAACCTTTTTCTTAGCGGCGGCATCGTTGGGGTTTTTCGTCAGATTCTCCTCGGCATCTTTTAGGGCTTTTGCTTTCACATCACCCACTTTTTTGCCATCAATATAAAACAGAGTTGTATTTCCGCGACCGACAGCAGCGACATGATGCCATCCCTCGGTTAACAACTCCATATTGAAACCGCTATCGTAAAAGTATTGCCCCAAGGAATCATTGTTCAGATAAATCCCTAACTGTTTACGATTTCTGACCAGAATGTGATGATCCGCATCTTTTCCTCGGGTTAAGGTATTCCATTCTGCCGTTTTTGGTAATGGATAAACGAACCAAGCTTCAATACTCCAGTCATCTGGAAGATACAAGGCTTGATGTAAGGTAGCGACACTATTGCTGTTGCTAAAGTTTAAACAGGCACGTTGAGGATCAGGAATCCACTGTCCAAAAGCGGCATTTTTGCTGTCCGCGGTAGCATCATAGTTCGTTTGTCGCATCCGTCCTTCGCTGTCCAAATAACTCAATTGGACATTGCCTTCACAAGTTTCAATGGCATTCAGACGGCTGGCAGGTTGCACAAAACCAAGTAACGCTCCTTGAGTCACTAACCCCTTGCTATCTTTAGCAACTTGGGGCATCTTTTGTGGCTTTGCCTGAGTGTTTTTGACAGCATTGAGGAAGTCAGTGTTCAGGGTATTTAACTCTGTTTGAAGCGCAGTGATTAAAGCAATCACTTCTGCCAAACGCGCATCCCAAGCTGCTTTATCGGCAAGAGTGGCAGTTAATGCTGCATTAAGCAATTTTAATCGCTCTTTTGCTTGGTTGAGTTGTTCTAATTTAGCTTGCCAGGATTTATAGGCGATCGGTACATTGTTATTAGACTGATCGCCGAGGGAGACAAATTTCCACTTGTGGTAATAATCTTCATCTCCTATGGGTCGTAATACCATATTGTAACGACTACCACTCATTCCACATGGAGCCAAACGATAATTCGGGTAAGCTAAATTGATAATATGGTAAGAATCACCTCCCAAAGAGACAAATTTCCACCTGTGGTAATAGTCTTCATCTCCATTAGATCGTAATACTATGCCGTAACTACCACCATTGAATCCACATGGAGCTAAACGATGATTCGGGTAAGACAGATTGATAATGTGGTAAGAATCACCTCCCAAAGAGACAAATTTCCACTTGTGGTAATAGTCTTCATCTCCATTAGATCGTAATACTATGCCGTGACGACCATCACTGAATCCACATGGAGCTAAACGGTGATTCGGGTAAGACAGATTGATAATGTGGCAATTGTAATTAAAGGGACTATTTAGCTCGGCGTTATATTTAGCTAATAGGGTTTCCTCTTCACATATCAGTGCTGGAATTTTACTCTCTAATTTCTGAATCTCTGCTCTGGTTTCAGCCTGGGCATTGTAGGCGGCAATTTTTGCTTCTAAGTCTCGTTTTTCTTTGAGTAAAACTCCTTCCTGTTTCTCTTTCAACTCCAGTGCTTTTAACTTTGCTGCTAAGGTGGCATGGTCATCCACCAAAGTTGCCAAAGTCACAGCATCTGTGTATTTTGCCTCCGTAATACTATCGGACAACAAACGGATGCGGTGCTTGCGAATTTCCAGCGATTGCCAATCTCCTTGAACTTTGGCAATTTCAAAGGAACGTAACAGACTCACTTCATCGGGAATGGTTACATTGCAGGAAGCACGATACCAACCATTGCCCAAGTCTTCAAACTTATTCTGCACCGCAGAAATGGTCTTTTTCTCTTCGGCGCTGCGGCTGGTTTTTCCCCAATAGGATAGGGTAAATATCTTGGTGCCAATATTTTTACCATCGGCATTGTCTAAATAGGCTAAATTAACCGGATTGGCTGAGTTAACTTTAAACTCAAAACTTTCCTCATAAGTAGCCCGTTCGCTGACGGCAAATAGCTCAGGATTGGTATATTTAACTGCTGCGGTTCCTCCGGCCAGTTTGCGGTTGAGAGTTGCCGCACTGACATAAGGTTCACCATAAACGGTGCCGTCATTGCCGTTCACAGAAAAGTCAACTACTTTGCCTTCAGAGATACCACCTAAGCGCCAATACCCCACTAAACCGACTTCTTTTCCTGTCAGTTGTAGGTACATACTATTTTTAATGTCTTCAGCAGTCCGGGCTA
>NZ_JBJUDF010000359.1:0-15742 GCF_046067725.1 Planktothrix sp. | reverse complement strand
TCATATGAAATCCTTAAATGTTTGCTACGCATCCGTCCCCTGTAGAGACTAAGCATGGCTAGTCTCTACAGATAATTAGAGAGTGCGTGAAGCCGTAAAAATTGCCCATTGCAAGAGTGCCGCTTCCCAATTCGTAATTCGTAATTCGTAATTCCCCATTGCCTTTTGTAGCATTCTTTTCAGGATTTCATATAAGGAGAGCAGGAGGTGCTGTCTTGTGAATCATCAACAGCCAACACCCATCCTACTGCTAACCCATCATTAGAGATGTTTGGCTTTGCGAGTTTCCAACCAAATGGGAATCACTAACCAAGCCACCACTAAAATTAAAGCGAGAACTGCAAATTGGGCGACCCAAGCTACTAATTTTTCTAAGGAAATAATATTCCCGACAAAATAAGATAAACTCACCATCACTGATGCCCAAACGGCTGCTCCCGCAGCATTACAAAGGAAAAATTGCCAATAGGGCATTTGAGCAATTCCGGCTAAGGGGCCAGCAAAAATGCGTAATAAAGCCACAAACCGACCTAAGAAAACAGCCCTGGCTGCATTTTGGCGGAATTGCTCTTTAACCTGATGCAGTTGTTCTTCCCGAATACGGAATAACTGACCCAGACGCAATAGCAATGGCCAACCGCCCCATTTTCCGAGCCAGTAGCCAAAATTATCGCCTAAAATCGCCCCAGCAATGGCACTACCGAGAACAAACCAATACTTCAATTCGCCACTCCCGGCCAAAAATCCACCCACGAGGGTAATTGTTTCTCCAGGGAGCGGAATGCCCGCATTTTCCAACGCTATTCCGATAAACACAGCCCAGTAGCCGTATTGATGAGCAATTTCTCGAATTGTTTCTAAGGATACAAACTCAAAAGACATTCAATGCTGCCTTTATATTTTTTTGCAAAGCTTTATACTTCTATATAATATCTTGACGTATTTTTCAGATTTATGTCAATCTCAGGTCAATTACTCCGGCCCGCTTACGCCCTCGGTCGGGTCTTGTCTCTGAACTCCATCTCAAGTCTAAGAACATTTGCAAGTTCTTAGCTTTGGCTTCATCGGTTGAATTTGACCCATCCTCAAGATTCCTAAACAGAATCTAAAATCGCTGTAATTCACTAGGTACTTGAATTAGGCTCAATAGGGTTTCTTAGTTTTAACAGGAACTTAGTTAAAATGGATTAAGGTTGATTTCATCCAAAATTGTAATAAATCCCTCTTGGGACAGACCAAAAATCCTAAATAGTCAGATTATGATTATTGCTTCATCTTAGTTTTTAAGCATGATGAATTTCAACTGTCTTAACCTGGGTCTAAATCATTCTTTTGTTAGATGAAAGGGTGAGGATCTACAGCTTGTACAAGTTAGGAGTGATCATAATGGAATGGCAAGAATGCAATGGATATGTTTGGCTTCAGCCGCAAACTCGTCTTGATTCTCAAGGAGGTTCTGTTCTGAAAGAACAATTACTTCAAATTCCCCTAGAACCCTACAAAATTTGGGTGATGAATCTGGGGGCTGTAGATTTTATGGATAGTTCAGGTTTAGGAGCCGTTGTGACCGCCGTTAAATTTGCTCGGAGCAAAGGATGCCGTTTGGTGATGTGTCAGCCATCTGCTACAGCCCGACTGATTTTTGAAATTACCCAACTGGATCGAGTCTTTGAAATTATCGAAAACATTGAGGAGATTTTCTCAAGCACTGAGGAGCTACTGTCGGCTTAGTTCGATGTTCAACTCGCTATTTATGACATTCTATTAACGAGATAATTCTGCTTTAATGCTCACGATTAATAATCGATTCAAAATGGGCAGTTAATGATCAATCATTAGCTGTTCATTTTTTAGGGTGGATGCGTTCAATTATTTTGAAGCAATAGGAGTGTGAAAATTAAGATCGGGTGGGGTGGTGGGTGCGCTGCGGTTACACACCCTACGATTATGATTTAAAAGGAAGGTAGGCAGAACCCACCTTCAGTTTAATTAAATTCCCTTGGGTTTGTAACTATTCCAAGCGGTTGCTTTTTCATAGGCATGGGCAACTTCTAATAATCGAGATTCCCCTAACGGTTTGCCTATTAATTGCATCCCAATAGGTAATCCTTGATCGTCAAACCCACAAGGAACACTAATTCCAGGTAAACCTGCTAAATTCACCGGAATAGTCATTAAATCCGATAAATACATACTCAACGGATCAGCCGTTTTTTCACCGGCTTTAAACGCCGTTGTTGGTGCAGTCGGACACACTAACACTTCCACTTGACTAAACGCGCGATCAAAATCTTCCTTAATTAACGTTCTCACCTTTTGCGCTTTCAAATAATAAGCGTCATAATATCCCGCCGATAAAACATAAGTTCCCACCATAATTCGGCGTTTAACTTCCGCCCCAAATCCTTGCGCCCTGGTTTTCTGATACATTTCAATTAAATTATCTGCATCAGGATGACGGAACCCATATTTCACCCCATCATAACGAGCTAAATTTGCTGACGCTTCTGAAGGAGCAATAATATAATAAGTCGGTAAACCATAGCGGAATCGAGGACAAGAAACAATCTGAATTTCTGCTCCTAATTCCTGTAAAACACCAATGGCTTTTGTAACTGTTTGTTCAACAACCGGATCTAATCCTTCCCCAAACGTTTCTTTAATTACCCCAATTTTAATTCCACTTTTGGCCTTCAAAGAAGGCTTTAGGGGTGAAACATAATCGGGAACCGGAAGGTTTAAACTGGTGGCATCTTTCGGATCATGACCTGCGAT
This sequence comes from Planktothrix sp., assembly GCF_046067725.1. Lineage (NCBI taxonomy): Bacteria > Bacillati > Cyanobacteriota > Cyanophyceae > Oscillatoriales > Microcoleaceae > Planktothrix > Planktothrix sp. The sequence continues at coordinate 12,967 of NZ_JBJUDF010000359.1, read as the reverse complement.
CGCTTGCAATAAAATCGCCACATCTTCCACACAACGTCCAAAGGGGCCAATTTGATCCAAGGATGACGCATAAGCAACTAACCCATACCGAGAAACGAGCCCATAGGTCGGTTTCAGCCCCACAACGCCACAGAAGGAGGCAGGTTGACGAATTGAACCCCCCGTATCCGAACCCAAGGAGACCACCGCTTCTTCGGCTGCAACAGCCGCGGCTGACCCTCCCGAAGACCCCCCCGGAACCCGTTGTAAGTCCCAAGGATTAGCAGTCAGTTGATAAGCGGAGTTTTCTGTTGAACTCCCCATGGCAAACTCATCGAGGTTGGTTTTTCCCACCATCACAGCCCCCGCCGCCGCAAGTTTCTGGGTGACCGTCGATTCATAGGGGGGGATAAAATTCTCTAAAATTTTGGAGCCACAGGTGGTGCGAATTCCCTCGGTACACATATTGTCTTTAATAGCGATGGGAATTCCCGCTAACATCCCAATTTCTTCTCCAGCCGCAATTTTGGCATCCACTTGACGCGCCTGTTCTAAGGCTCGATCTGCCGTCACACAGAGAAAACTCTTTAATTTGGGTTCGAGTTGTGCAATCCGATCCAATGCTTCCTGGGTAATCTCAACGGCGGAGCGTTCTTTGTTGATCAGTTGTTGGTGCAACTTACGGATGGATGCCATACTCTATGATTCCTTATGTTCTTAAATACCCATCTCTGAGTTTACCAGAGGAAGGGGAGGTCTGTGGAACAGGCATCTTGCCTGTAAATTAGCCTGTAAATTAGCCTGTAAATTAGCGCTCAAAATTCTCTCTTCGATCCGGAAACTCCTCAAAAGTTCGGATAGATTAACCAACTTTCAGTCATGCTTATCGGAGGAATGCCACCTAAAGCCCATTTAGAACCCCATCTGACCCTGGAAGACCTGAAAGTTCGTTATCGTCAAACACGAGATACGACAGAGGCCCGTCGATGGCACGTGCTTTACCTGGTTGGGGGAGGTTGGACGATTAAACAAGCGGCTGAAGTTGTGGGGTTAAATTACGATTACGCCAAGGAAATTATCCGGCGCTACAACCGCGAGGGGCCAAGTTCGATCAAGAACCGGAACCGAGAGCGCCAAGCTCCAATGGCGAAATCCCTCCTCACCGCACGACAGCAACAAGAACTTATGGAAGCGTTGCAAGGGCCTGCACCGGATGGTGGCTCTTGGTCTGGCCCGAAAGTCGCAGAATGGATTGCCCACAAAACAGGCCGTCGCCATGTTTGGCCCCAACGCGGTTGGGATTATCTCAAACGGTTAGGGGTGAAGTGGAAACATCCAACAACAACTGATGATTTTCAATAAAGTCAGGGATATTTTTTGAACAGAGGAAACAAAGAACAGGGAATAAAAGAGGAAAGACTTTACCCTTTTTGTTTCCTGTATCGGTCTTTGTTTTAATAGTATTTTCTTGATATTCCTGACTGGAGATCTTCTAAATTCTTGTATCAGTTCACGGGATGGAAAAAATATGAAAAACTCTATTGTCTTGAAAAGTTTACAAGTGAGTGTGCTGGTGTTTAGTTCGTTGGTTGCGTTAGCTCCTGCCAGTATCGGACGGGAGTTGCCGGAAAATAGTTCCTGTGATTTTGGCAATTGGAATCGTTGTGAACGGAACCGAGTTGAAATGCCTAATTATCAATATGCTGAAGGCGTTAGACAATTGTTTTATTGTGGAGTGAGTTCTGATGGAATTCCCACAACTTTTGTGAGAAATTCAAGAGGAACTTTTCCGGTAGTTCGTTGGGTTTCTCGCATTTTTGATGATGCGGGTTATGTTCCTGAAACTCGCTGTCGTCAAGTGTCTTCAAAATTTCAACAATTTTATGAAAGAGGACTTTTAAATTATGTGACAACCGGACGGGTTAATCAACAACCTGTGATCTGTGTTTCTAATCGTCAAGAAGGGTCATGTTTAGGTGTTTTATTTACGTTAAAACCAGAGCAAAATGCCCAGCGCACCTTACAACAATTATTTGATATTCGCTCTAATGCTAGTGCTGGCCCCTTAGAAGAAAGTCAAGGTCGATTTTATTTAGATCTGAATCAATATATTGAGGATCAAAAAAGCGTTTCTGCGACAGATGCGGTGAGATTAGATTAACTGGATATCAAAACCGGGTTTCTGAATAGAATCTCAAATTTTGACCCTGAAATTAAACACAGAAACCGGTTGTTTTCCCTTGGAAGTGAAAAGAATGGTTAATTCCCATAAAATTCATCAAAAACTTCAACTGATCAACAGTATTGGTCGTTATTTTATGACGTTACCAATACTGATTTTTTCGGGATCTTTTTTGAATTCTCCTTCTTTTGAGATTCGTTCTTCTAGTTCTAAAGTTTTTTCTCTAAAATCGAATTGTTGGGATACATCTTGTCAAGTTTGTACACCGAAACAACTTCAAAATATTGCTCAAAGGATTACAGTTAAAATTTTATCAGGTTCCGCCTGGGGGTCAGGAATTTTAATTCAAAAACAGGGAAGTCTTTACACGGTTTTAACCAATCAACATATTTTAACCCCCAGTGACCCACCCTATGCAATTCAAACCCCCGATGGTCAGATTTATTCGGGTTATCCTGTTTATAATTGGAAGTTTTCAGGACAAGATTTAGCTGTATTACAGTTTACCAGTGAAACTCGAATTTATGCGATCGCAACTCTACAACCCTCTCCCCAAATTCAACCGGGATATAAGGTATTTGGAGGCGGTTTTCCTGGGTTAGATCAATCACATTCTCCCAATACAATTGAGATTCAACATCAAATACAAAACCCTGCTAAATCTTCTATTTTATCTAAGCCATTTTCTTCTAAATTTTTACAACTCAATGACCCTGAATTTCTACCCAAGTTAGGCTTTCATTTAACAAGAGGTCGGATTTCTATCTTATCAGAAAAAGTCATTCAGAACGGGTATCAAATTGGTTATACAAATCCGATTCAAAAAGGCATGAGTGGGGGGCCATTATTAAATGCTCAAGGTAAAGTGATTGGTGTTAATGGAATGCACGCCTATCCCCTGTGGGGAGATCCTTATATTTATCAAGATGGTTCTTTACCCAGTCCAGAACTTCGAGAAAAAATGGTTCAATTAGCTTTTGCAATTCCTATTGAACAGGTAACAGGTTCCATTCCTGAACTCAAGCAACCTCAAGTTTCAGTAGAACTCAAATTATTAAATTCGATATTATATCAACCTTTCTCTGTATTCATTCATCCTCTAAATTATCCTAATTTTGAAGGCTTAAAACTTGATTCAGGTTGCTAAAATTTCTACGATATTATAAGATCAATAAAGTTTCTTGAAAAAATCGTTTTTTTCAGTCTCATAATTCTATATTGTTGTCAAATCATCTACATTTTTTGTTGAAATAACTGAGAAAACCAATCTCTGACATTTTTTAACCATAGTTTAGGATGATCTTGGGGTTTATACTTCGGATTAAACATTGAAATAATTAAGGGAATACCACCAACTTTCGCCACCATTAAAACATGAAGCAAGATGGAAAATAAAATAATTACCCAAGCGATTAAATGGACATAATACCACAGGTGATCGAATTCTCCATTGGGAAGCCAATTTTCTTGCTGAAACTTTCCTGAAATCACAGAGAATGCGGCTGCAATTAACGCTAAAGTATTGCTAATTCGGAGAAGACTATACCACCAAACCGGTTTATTAATTTCTGTTAAACTTTGGAAGGTATTTTTTTGAATTAGCCGTTTTCTACCTGCAATTAAACTATAAACCGCAAAAATAATATACGCAAACAAAACAAAGAACCCAAAGGTTCCATGAATATCAATGAATTGGCGGTTTTCTTGAGTTAATCCTAAACCACCAAAACGGCGATCATAACTGTCATAAACTAGAAATCCAGTGACTAAAGCACCTAAAATTAAAACAGCATTTAAAGCGTGGGAAAGTCTTAAAAATAAAGGTTGGTAGGGTTGTGATTGAGCCATTGTTCAATAATTGTTTGGGACGATTTTGGATAAATTATGAATCAATAATGAATCATAGTTTTACCCTAAAAGGTTGTTCAAGCTGCTGTGTATTATAAACGCTTTTACTTTGAAATTTCAATCTCAGTTATTTTTCTGATCAGACCCAACGGCTATTTTTAGACTAGGGACAGGAACTCTATGAGAACGAATACAAAGCTTCTTCCTGCTATTAAGTCCTAAGTGGGGTCAGGAGCCCATCCCAAGAACAGCATCTAAAAGATTCTAATATGAACCAATAATTGATAATTTTTATCAAATTTATTGTATAGTAGATTATGAGTCTGGTTACAATTTCACTACTACCACAGAGATTCCATGAACGCTTACGATTGGATTGTAGTTGGGTCTGGAATTACAGGTTCTGCACTCAGTTATGAGTTAGTCAAAAAAGGATTGAAGGTACTTGTATTAGACCCCAATCCAATATTAGATGGTGCAACTCGTTATAGTTATGGTGGTTTAGCTTATTGGTCAGGAACAACAGAACTGACTCGCACTTTATGTCAAGAAGGTCAGCAACGTCATCAAATTCTATCTGATGAGTTAAGCGTCAATACCCAATTTAGAGAACTTGATTTAATTTTAACTTTAAATCCTGATGCTGATCGGGAATTAATCGCCCAACAATATCAAGTTTTTGCGACACCTCCTGAGTTGATTACAATTCAAGAAGCTTGTGAATTAGAACCTTTATTAAATCCTCATGGAATTAGTGGAGCTTTTACAGTTCGTCATGGTCACGTTTCCCCAGAACATCTGAATAACGGCTATCTTCAAGGGTTTAAACGTTTAGGTGGAACCCAGATTTTTGATCAAGTATTGCAGATTTCTCCAATTCAGAATCAAGCCGTTCAAGTGACGACTCACTTAGATCAATATGAAGCTGAAAATGTCGCCATTTGTGCTGGGGGATTAACTCGCCAGTTATTAAAAAATGCCGGAATTTCACTCCCCATTTATTTTACTCATACTGAAGTTTTAGAAACCCCTCCCGTTGATTTAAAATTAAGAACCATTGTCATGTCAGCCGCGATGGAGCGCTTTCAACTTGAAGCTCAATCCACTCAACCCGAGTTAGAACCTTTATGGGAAAAACCCGGTCATGAGTTAACGCCATCTATTATTGATAGAAGTGCGGCACAGTTGTTAGATGGTCGCATTAGAATCGGTCAACCGTCCCGTACTTTTAGTGATATTAATGCTCAAGTGAACCTCCTTGAAAGTGAAACCTTTATTCGTCAGGAAATCGCTAAAATTCTACCTCCATTAGCCAATTTGCCTGCAACTTGCTATCATTGTTTAGTAGCTTTTAGTTCCGATAGTTTACCCTTGATTGGTTCTATTGCGGATTTTGATAAAATTCATATTTTTTCAGGGTTTAGTAATCCTTTAGTTTTTATTCCCCCCTTAGCTCAACGGTTTGCAAATTTTATCACAGGACAGCCCGATTTCATTATCCCCCAATTATCACCCTCACGTTTTAGCAAGTAGATCTTTTAGTCTTTGTTTAACACTTAGATTGTGAATGGGGACAAGGTTTTTGATTCTCAAAATCCTTAAATTCCCTTGAAGCAACTCAATATATAGCAACATTATTAACGACTCACTGGAAACAAGAACGGGTTAAAGCATTGCTGATATAAACCCGTTCTCTCCTAAGATTTTGACCTAAAAATTAAGCAAAAGTAGAGTTGCCAAAATCTAAGGGAACATCCTGCCATCGTCCCTGACCAACGGCTTGAATCGCTTCTTTTAAATTAATATCTCCGGTATAAAGAGCACGTCCAACAATAACATCAGTTACCCCTAAAGGTTCCAAAGATAATAAACTTAATAAATCCGTAATTGAACTAACTCCCCCAGAAGCAATCACGGGAATAGAAACCACATTGGCAATTTCTCGTAAAGCGTCAAGATTTGGCCCAATCAAAGTTCCATCTCGATGAATATCGGTATAAATAATCGTCACAACCCCTAATTGTGCCATTTGTTCCGCTAAATCAGTGGCTAAAACTTCCGAGGTTTCTAACCATCCTTTGGTCGCAACTTTGCCATTTCTGGCATCAATTCCCACCGCAATATGACCCGGAAATTCTGCACACAACTCTGCAACTAATTGAGGTTGTTCAACTGCAACCGTTCCTAAAATTGCCCGTTCTACACCTAAATTGAATAAAGTTGCTACATTGTCACGGGTGCGAAGTCCCCCACCCACTTGCACTGGAATATTAATGGTATTGGCGATCGCTTCAATCACATGATAATTAGTCGGTTGTCCAGTTTTTGCCCCATCTAAATCGACTAAATGCAACCGGGTTGCACCTTGTTCTACCCAATCTTGAGCAACCGCAATCGGATCATCATTAAACGTTTGAGCTTGGTTATAATCTCCTTGATATAACCGCACACAACGTCCGCCTAATAAATCAATCGCAGGGATAATATTCATTTCTATCAGTTATAATTCACAATATTCAGTTTCCCACAAATTAAAACCCGCGCTTTGCGGGTTTAGGTCTAGGGTGATAAAACTGTTAAATGGTAACTAAATTAATACGTTTTCTTTTTCAGAGGTTGCATCCGTTAGAGTCGGGTTTGAACTCACATCTAATACACCTCCGGGTGCTTCGGGATGTTCCATAAACGTTGCTTCTGTCGGAGCTTCAGCTTTTTGAGAGTGGCTTTTCAAGTAAAGGCTTCCCAGCCCCAATAATCCAACGGTTGAGAGAGTGAATCCAGCAATCATGCCATAATCCGGTTTAATCGGGAGAATTTTTGTCCACACTGAACCCGAATTAAAATTAGAATTCGTCAACAACCCATTAGACTTATATTTGCTAAAGGCACAGGGACTAGCTTCCGACGCCGGAGAGAACACAGCACTCATTGTTGCTGTAGCGAAGAGGCTCAAAAGTAAGGGTTTGAGTTTGTTCATAATGATTGCAATGTTGAGGACTTTAATTCGCTAATGATAGCAAGAGATTCTAAAATTGGCAGACCCCAACTTAATTTTTCATCAAAATGTGCTCATCTTGACCGATCAAGCGTCACATCCGATACCCCCAATCCAATCTCAACAATAAGTTTCGACTCGTCACTTGTTATCCCCATTCTCCACCAAATTCTTGATATTCTTCTAATTCAATTTCGTCGAGAGTTGGATATTCAGAAAGATCAATAATTTCGTCTAAAGAGTGAATAATAAAAGGTAAATTAGCCCCCATTAACCCTCGTTTAATCGATTCTGAGGTTTCGGGAAATAAAACAAATAAAGGGCAAATATCATCGGCTTCTTGAGAATCAATCTGTTTATAATGGTGAGGCATAATCCATTCATACTCTTGATCTAACCAAACTTGCGTTAAGCGCCACCGAGTTAATAAATCTGAAAATTCTTCTTGGGGACGATGAATAAAAATAAAAATTTCTGGCCCAATTTTAACTTTCCATTCAGGATCACACATTAAAATTCCAATATCACAAGGCAAACAAACCGCATCTCCAGCTTTAATACTAATTCCCTGCTGTCCTGAATAAGAAATCCCATGACGTAAACGCACAATGGGTAATGGAATGGGAATCAAACTATCATCAGAACGACGAATACTCGGAACCATTTCAAAATAAGGACGATGTTGCTTGAGTAAAGTAATGACCGCTTCCGAATTACTATATTCTGCTAACAACGCTTCATAATGGGATGTTTGAATAGACATAATCTTAATAAAAAATAATTTCAAATGAGTCGAGGAATAGAGAATATAGCAATTCCCGATGGGTTGTAATCACCTACATGACTAAAAGCATTATGGTAGAAGCCATTCGTAAATTGTCCCCTACCCCCAATTAAATAGGTCTGCTATCTCTATTCCTCATGTCCTCTTTGCAAGTTTTAACCCATTTTTTCAAACACTTTGAACATGGGTAGATACATGGATAATAAAATTGAACCGACAATACCAGCCACCATCACAATCATCAAAGGTTCTAACATACTGGTGAGCCCTTTTACGGCTTCTTCTACTTCTGTTTCATAGAACGCCCCCACCTTCATTAACATTTTATCTAATTCCCCAGATTCTTCTCCAATGGCAATCATTTGAATGGCAAGAGGTGGAAATACATTGCCTTCCTGTAAGGCTAAACTAATTAAACCTCCTTGTTGAATAGAATCTCTGGCATTATCAATCGCTAAAGCGATCGCAGCATTTCCAGCCACTTCTGATACAATTTCTAAAGAGTTCATAATCGGAACGCCAGAGCGAGTTAAACTCCCAAAAATGGTACAAAACCGAGCCACAGCAGAAATTTGAATCAAATTTCCAAAAATCGGTAACTTCAGAAATAGCTTATCAAAAAACATTCGTCCGGCTGGAGTTTTATAAGAAGTTTGATAAGCAAAAAATAGTCCGACTAAAGTTCCAATCACAATGGCTTGAGGAATCGGCGGCCAGGTTCTACAAAAAGCACTAATATTGAGCATAATCTGCGTAAACAGTGGCAGTTCTGCCCCAATTTCTGTAAACACCTTTGCAAAGGTCGGTAACAAGAAGGTTGTCATCCCAAAAAAGATAGCAATAGCAATAAATAACACAGTTTTGGGATAGGACATAGCCGACTTAATTTCAGCTTGGGTTTTGTGGTTTTTTTCCATCATCACCGCCAGCCTTTCTAACACTTCATCTAATACCCCCCCGGTTTCTCCAGCCGACACCATACTAATAAAAAGCTGATCAAAAATATCAGGAAATTTCCTCATCGCAACGGAAAGTTCCGTTCCCTCTTCCACATCAGCCCGAATGGAAGTTAAGGCATTTTTTAACTTGGCATTACTACATTGCTCGCTTAATACACTCAAACATCTCGCCATCGCAATTCCTGCGTTAAACATAGACGCAAACTGACGGGCAAAAATTGCCAAGTCTTTAACAGTAATACTTGCCAGAGCAATACTAATCGTTTCTTCAATTCGTTTGAAGTCAAACCCTCGGTTTCGGGCTTGACTCCGAACCACAGTCCCTGCCATAGATTTCTACCTCCAATCAATTATCAGTGATCAGTTATCAGTGATCCGTTTTTTAGCCTTGAGTTTGAGTTGTTAGTCTTTAGTCTTTAGCCTTCAATCTTGAGTGCTAGGGGCAAGTTCATTAACATAATTCGTGAATTCCTAAAAACATAAAAGAACCCGCCCACAGACAATTCAACTCTCAACTATCAACTCTTAACTCTTACACTGATAACTGATAACTGATTAAGCTTTGGCTTTTTGCCCCTTTGCGGCGGTCGGAGCCGGGCCAATTAAGCGTTCTAATTCATCGGGTTTAGAGGATTTACCCATCGCCGCTTCCCAAGTCACTTGACCCTCGGTATAGAGTCTGGCTAAGGCCATTTCCATGGTTTGCATTCCCAATTTTGCCCCCATTTGAATTTGAGAGTAAATTTGAGAAGTTTTTCCTTCCCGAATCAAGTTCGCCATAGCGGGAGTATTAACCATAATTTCAATTGCTGCCCGACGACCACTCGGAATCGCAGGAACTAAGTTTTGACTACACACCCCTACCAATGAACCGGATAACTGTGCTCGGATTTGGGGTTGTTGAATCGGGGGGAATACATCTAACATCCGGTCAACCGTCGCTGCTGCCGAGTTCGTGTGCAGCGTTCCAAACACTAAGTGACCCGTTTCCGCCGCAGAAATCGCTAGACCAATGGTTTCTAAGTCCCGCATTTCCCCCACCAGAATAATATCGGGATCTTCCCGCAAAGCCGCTTTCAAAGCGTTTCCAAAACTCTTGGTGTCTTCTCCCTTTTGCCGTTGGTGGAACAAACTTTTAATATTGGGAAACACATATTCAATCGGGTCTTCTACCGTGAGAATATGTTCAGCGCGAGTGCGGTTAATTAAGTCTAACAAGGCTGCCATGGTTGTGGTTTTACCGGAACCCGTTTGACCCGTGACCAACACCATCCCACGGGGGCGTTCGGTCATATCCCGAATCACTTGGGGAACCCCTAATTTATCGGCGTTGGGAATCTTCGACGCTAACGCCCGCAAACAAGCTGCCCAACATCCCCGTTCCCGATAGACATTCACCCGGAACCGAGCCAGTCCCCGTACTCCATAAGCACAATCTAATTCCCACTCCTGCTCTAATTGCTTACGCTGCATATTATTCAGCATTTGATAGATGAGAACTTGCACCTCTTCGGCTGATAGGGTTTCTCCAAATTGAGGCTGAGATGTGAGTTTCCCACTAATGCGGAAGAAGATAGGCGCACCCGCTTGAATATGAATATCAGAACCACCCTGTTCGACTAAAGACTCTAAAACGTCTTCAATCATTAATCCTGGCATAATGCTTCTCCTATCAAATCAGTAATCAGTTATCAGTTCAGTGTTCCCAAAGGGACGCTTTGAGAAAACAGGTGGGCTGTTGGCGATTAACCGTCAACAGTAAACCGTCAACCCTAATCGGTAAATCGTGGGGTCATACAATAAGGGCAGTCTAACCATTCTGGTTTTAATTCTGCTACGCAACTCTTACAGGTTAAGCCTTGTTTGCGTTTGGCTTTAAGTTCCGCTTCTAAACCCGAGTCGGTAAATGTTACCCGTTCTACTTCTTCAAAGGTGGTGTAACCTTCACGGACTAGCTGCAAACTATAAGCTAATAAGGTTTTCATCCCTTCTTCAACGGCGGCTTCCTTAATTTGTTCGGTAGGCGCGCCTTTGGTAATCAGAGTTTGCATTCGTTCTGTCACTTTTAGGAATTCATAGACCCCGACCCGACCTTTATAGCCAAGTCCACTACATTTTTTACAAAGTTGCCCTTGTTCAGACAAATGTTTGCGTTGTTCAACGGGAATTGTATTGGCTTTATAGAAGGTAATATTGACTTCTTGGGACGCTGACAACCCATAACGGCCTAATTCTTCGGGAGCAGGGGTATAAGGTAGTCGACACTCCCCACAAACCCGACGCATCAACCGTTGGGCGAGAATTCCTAATAAGGCGGCGGACACCATGAAGGGTTCTACCCCCATTTCATCTAAACGGGCAATGGCACCTGCTGCGTCGTTTGTGTGTAATGTGGTTAACACTAAGTGTCCGGTTAATGCCGCTTCAATCGCGGTTTTTGCTGTTTCTAAATCTCGTGTTTCTCCCACTAACAAAACATCGGGGTCTTGTCGTAAAAATGCTCGTAAAATATTAGCAAAGGTTAGGTTTTTCTCCCGAATCACCTGACATTGGGTGATTCCTGGTAACGCATATTCAATCGGATCTTCTGCCGTACTAATATTAATCCCAGGATCATTTCTTTCGGCTAAAACTGAATACAGAGAGGTAGATTTCCCAGAACCCGTTGGCCCTGTCACCAGAATTAATCCAAAGGGACGAGACGCAGTTTCCCGAACTAATGCTAAAGTTTCTTGATCGGTAATTAATTTATCTAACCCTAATTGGGTTGAAGAACTATCTAAAATCCGTAATACAATTTTTTCGCCATAACGACTGGGGAGACTATTGACTCGGAAGTCTACCGTCCGTCCTCGGAATTTCCTCCGAATCCGGCCATCTTGCGCTTGACGACGTTCGGCAATATCCATTTCCGCTAGAATTTTAAACCGGGAGGTAATGGCAGGAATCACCTTTTTGGGAAATGTATAATATTCCTGTAACACCCCATCTTTCCGCATCCGAATCCGCATTTCATGTTCTTGGGGTTCAACGTGAATATCTGATACTCCTTCGGAAAGGGCTTTGGCTAAAATCACGTTCACCGCTTTAATCACTGGGGCAGTTTCGGCCTGTTCGATTTCCTCCGATAAATCCATCCCCCCGGATTCATCACCGACTTCTTCCAGTTCTGTGCCTTCAAAGTCCCCGGCGGTAAATTCTAATTTCTCTTGTTCCCGGCGAGCGGCTTCGGCGGCTTTGCGTTTAACATCTTCATTACTATAAGTGGAAATAATTTGATCATAATCTTCCTGAGTAATGACCCGCCTTTGTAACTTTAACGCCTTGGGTCGAAGAATTTGGTTTCTCAACTCCTCCAACGCATTCAGGTTGTCGGGGTCAACCATTGCAATTAACACTGAAGACGGATCACTTTCTAAGGTGCGTAAAGGAATGAAGCGATGACGTTTACAGGTTTCTAAGGTGGTGTCCAGTGTATGAAGCATTTGCTCAAGTTCTTCATTGGACATCGGTTCAATCTCAGGATCATAGGCTTCCACCCCATGAAGGATGATCAGTTCAAATAACTGTTGTTTTTTATACTGACGTGCCAAGTCGGGAGGTAGAGGGCGACCCGTCATGGATTCCAAAACTTCAGTTAGGGGTTGACCTGAACGACTGGTTTTCAGGGCTTGCTGAAGTTGCTCTGGATTAATATAGCCTGATTGAATTAATTTGTTGCCAAAGGGAGTGGTACTTTGAACAACCAGGGCGCGTCTTTGGGATGTGTTCGTCATAGCTTAGAATTAAGATCTATGTATTTAAAGGTTCTGGCTCCAAGGTCAAGCCATTTTTATCTGCATCTTGTCACCCATCTAAAAGCAAGCTCATTCAACATCCAATCCCCAGATCAAGGATTGCTTCGGGTTTGGAGAGATGCTATCTGATCTGATGTGTCAATTTTCAACAACTCTTCCGGTTCTCAAATGCTCTGAATGGGGAAGAGATTGCGGGATGATTCATCTGTCTTTGATTCACGACAGCGATTCAACGATTCCTCCTGCGTTAATGCCAGACTCAACCCATCCCATCTCCTTGATTCCTCTACCTATGAAGGTGGACGAGCTATCTTGATGATAGCTTTTCTCTTGACCTTGAGGATGTATTTTAAGATATGATTTTGATTAAAATTTTTAAAGTAACGAAATGTCATGATGATTAATAGCGGGGTTGCTCCTCAT
>NZ_JBJUDF010000358.1:0-3496 GCF_046067725.1 Planktothrix sp. | reverse complement strand
CCGCCCTCGCCTGCCTCGACCAGGGCATCCTCACCCCCGCCACCATCCACCGCCCGGTCCGGACCGAGGGTGCTATGGCTTCAAAAATTTTGAGATGATGCGCGAAAAGCTACTAGCTTGTCTTTTTATATAAGCCTTGCTTATAACCATAAGTACAGGAGAGCCGCTTTGGATTGATTCTACTCTTTGGTAGAATCAATCCAAAAAGCATTACACTTGAACCCTGTCCCCATGAAACTCGACTTCTTCAATCTCTGCCAACAAAACAATATTACCCCAAACGGGATTATCTGGATTGGGGCTTACGATGGCAAAACCCTCAAACGCCTCAACCTCCCCAATACGGTTAAAACTTTACTCATTGATGCCAATCCTAACGCTGTTGAACGCCTACAAACTAACTTTGCCGAAAGTCCCAATATTCAAGTTGTTCAAGCTGCCATTAGCAACCACAATGATGCTGTGACTCTACATTTGACTTCTCTTGAGTCTAGCAGTTCTATCCTGCCCTGGAAACAGTACAGCGAAATTTACCCCAATATTAAAGAAATTCAACAACTCACCCTCCCCTCGCTGACCCTGGATACTCTCCTCGAACAGCTAAATTTATCCCCCACTGATTTTAATATTTTGATTCTTGATATCCAAGGGGCTGAATTTCTAGCATTAGAAGGTGCGAGTCAACTTCTGAATACTCTTGATGGGATTTATACTTCTATTTATTATCAAGAACTCTTTGAAGGATGTGCATTAGCTGAACAAGTTGATCAGTTTCTGAGTGACTATCAATTTCAGCGTGTAGCAGAGGGAAGTCCCTATCATCCTTCTTGGGGAGAAGCGTTTTATGTCCGTCAAGCTGTTACAATTGATGATAAAGTTTCTCCAATTCAATCTCTATCGGAAACAGCCCAACTACTTCAAGAAACTCAACAGGAATTAGAGACTTTGCACTCCCAGTATCAAGAAGTATTGGAAATGTTAGAAAAGTCTAAAACTGAACTAAAAAACAGTACAGAAAATTTGACTGAGTTACAATCTCAACGGGATGAAATTTTAGCCGAATTAGAACAATCTCAATCTCAACTACAGCAATTACAATCCCAACTCGAACAAACTCAAACGGAATTAGAACAATCTCAATCGCAAAAACAACAACTCCAAACTCAACTCGAACAAACTCAAACGGAATTAGAAAAATCTCAATCTCAACTACAAAACAGGACAGAAAATTTGGCTGAGTTACAATCTGAACGGGATGAAATTTTAGCCGAATTAGAACAATCTCAATCTCAACAACAGCAATTACAATCCCAACTCCAACAATCTCAAACGGAATTAGAACAATCTCAATCTCAACAACAGCAATTACAATCCCAACTTAAACAAACTCAAACGGAATTAGAACAATCTCAATCTCAAAAACAGCAATTACAATCCCAACTTGAACAATCTCAAAGCCAACTGCAAAACTCTCAAATTGAACACAAACAAACTCAAACCCAACTTGAAAAAACTCAGAAAGAATCGGATCAATCTCGTTCTGAATTACATGAAGTTCGAGAAGAATTAGAATTAACTCAATTTCAATTGGATGAAGTGCAAGTTGAGTTAGAACAATATGTGGCTCAGTTCCATCAACAGAAAGAAGAAATTACTCAACTCAAGAGCGAACTAGAAAAAGCTAAAACTCAATTAACTCAAGTTCAATACCAACCTGAAATTGTTGTGAGTAAAAAATCCAAATCTGATAATGCAGCTATTGTTAAATTGTTAGCAAGAGTTTTAGCAGAAACCCTTGAAGATTAGTAAAGATATCTGTTGCTCAATCTTCAAGGTTTGTTAATATTAGAGGGTTTTTCCAAATGTTAGGTGCAAACAGTAATATATTATTAATTAATCATTCTTTACCAATCAGAACGATTAACAGTATTTTCCTGATCCCAATCCTCTAAATAACGCTTTAAGAGAGGTTGAGGGTTGGCTTCTATTGGAAGCTCTTCCTCTTCCTCTTCTTCTGGCTGCAAATTCAGAGGTTCAATAATTTTAGTAAAGGCATCTTGAACAAATTGTTTAACAAATTCATCCCGGCGAGTTAACTGAAATTGTCGTTGTACAACTTCTGTCATTCCTCCATCTCCCCAATCTTGATCATGACGGAAATATTCAATAAAACTTTTACCTGCAATGCGCGTTAAATAGGCAGCACTAACAGCTTGAATGGCGCGTCCGACAACTAAGGTTGCTACATTGAATTGTAATGCTGTTGAGACTAATTGAATTACCCCTTTTACGACTCCTAAACTGCCTAATGTTTTAGCTAAGGAGAGTGCCAATTCTCGACCGCGATCAATGTTTAATTCGCATCCATAAATCTTGCCAATTTCTATCACCATTTGGGTATTAACTGCCGCCGTTGCAATTAAATCAATCACGGGTAATGGAGTTACCGCAATAACCCCAGCACCTATCCATTGAAACCGTTCCACAATTTTTTCGGCTTCTCGTTTTCTTTGATTATCAATTAACCGTCTTGCTTCTTCTCCTAAGCGTTGAGATTGTAATAAAATATTGTCTGCAATTAATTCTTCGCCTTCGGATCTTAAGATGGTTGCCATGCGTCGAATTAAAGGCATAATATCTGGTTCGGGATGTAATATTTCTCCGGTTTCTAATCGAATAGCTTGAGGATTTGCGGCTACAGCAAGAACATCACTGGCATCTAAAAAAGTTTTCACTCGCTCTCGAAGTTTAGCTAAAATTAGAGTTTTATCGGTTTCTGGATATAAATCAGTTTTATTTAAAAGAATTAGCGATCGCTTGCCAATTTCAACGAGAGCTTGTAAGGAATCATATTCTGATTGTCTTAAATCATTATCTACAACAAAGATTAATAAATTGGCATCAGTTGCCGCATAACGCGCTAATTTTCCCCGTTCAGACCCTCCTATTCCCGCTTCTAAAATCCCAGGGGTATCGGTAATTAAAATTTCTCGTTCAATTCCTGGTAATTGTAAATGATAGGTTTCTCCAACTTCTGTGGTTCCCATCGGTGCATTAACTTTCCCTACCATTTTCCCCATTAAAGCATTAACTAAAGAAGTTTTTCCCGCCGAACCTGTTCCAAATACAACCACTTTAATATTACCTTTTGCTAACTCTGAAGCGATATCTTGAGAACGACTGAATAATGCTTTTTTGGTCACTTCATCTTGAATTTGAGTCACCTGTTGTCTTAAAGATTTAAGAGCTTCTTCCGCCGCTTCTGTTTTATCTAACGGAATTTTTAAAGGTCGCCGTTTTTTACGAGATTGTTTTGATTTTTGGAATAATCGAGTATAATAAAAAAAGGCAAAAATCGCTAATCCTAATAATATTATAATTAATAATAGGAGCAAATTGACTAAAATCGGATTCCCTAAGCCAATGACTTGAGTATAAAGAACCGATAGGGAACTAATCAGCCAAATCATTAACCCTAAAATCAGGCAAATCCCAA
>NZ_JBJUDF010000357.1:0-7572 GCF_046067725.1 Planktothrix sp. | reverse complement strand
ATATTGTCCTAAGCTATAGTAAGCAGAACCCAAATTATTGAAAGCTTTTCCTTCTCCATTGCGATCGCCGATTTCACGTAAAATAGTTAAAGACTGTTGAAAAAACTCTATTGCTTTTTGATATTGTCCTAAGTTATAGTAAGCACCACCCAAATTATTGAGAGCACTTCCTTCTCCATTGCGATCGCCGATTTCACGTTTAATAGTTAAAGACTGTTGAAAAAACTCAATTGCTTTTTGATATTGTCCTAAGCTATAGTAAGCAGAACCCAAATTATTGAAAGCTTTTCCTTCTCCATTGCGATCGCCGATTTCACGGAAAATAGTTAAAGACTGTTGATAAAACTCAATTGCTTTTTGATATTGTCCTAAGTCACTGTAAGCATTACCCAAAGCTATTAGAGCTTTTCCTTCTCCATAGCGATCGCCGATTTCACGATAAATGTTTAATGCAGTTTCCCAAGACTGAATTGCGGCTTGGTATTGGCTAGTTGTATATTGTTGTCCTCCCTGCTCTAATAATCGGTCTGCTTCGGCTTTTCGTTCTGTAACCGTTTGGGCGAATACTCTATTACCCCTCTCAAATTTTTTCCCCAATAGGAGTGGAGAGGGAATTGTTAAGGTTAAACTGGTTAATAAAGTGAGTAAAGCGATTAATCCTAGACGTGAGTTCATGGTACTGGGGTAGATACGTCGGGTATTAGTATCAATTTAACCTCGTTTTTGAGAATCGCCAAGATTTTTTGACAATTGTGATTCAGAGTTTATATGAAATTCCTAAATGTTTGCTACAAACCCCCCCTGTAGAGCAGCAGGGCTGTTTCATTTTCGAGAGCGAATTTGTATGACCTCTCCCCCAACCTCTCCCCTGCAAGGAGAGGGGGGACTAATTATTACTATTAAACATCAAAAATCATTAATTACTCCCCCTTCCCTATTAGGGAAGCAGGGCTGTTTCATTCTGGAGACAGATTCCTGTGTGACCTCTCCCCCAACCCCTCTCCTGCAAGGAGAGGGGAGAAAAATTCCTAATATGAAATCTCTGAGAGATTTTAAAATATTAATTGCTCCCCCTTCCCTTGCAGGGAAGGGGGCTGGGGGGTTAGGTCACAGAGGTTTATAAAATCTTAAAGCCATCAAAACTCTTGTTGATGGCTTTAAGATCAGGAGTCAGTCTTGAGAAAAAACAGTCAACCTAACTGTATTGTTGACTAGAATTTTTTTCAGGTTCTAAATTAAACAAAGTTTGTAAAGTTTGCATCGCCCGACGTCGAGCTTCAATATCCTGTTGAGCGCGAAGTTGTACCATTGGATCATGAAGAATTTTATTAACAATTCCTCGCGTTAAAGCTTCAATCACTTCTTGATGTTTATCAGCAAATTCTGTCCCTAAGCGAGATAAAGCTTTTTCTAATTCCTGTTCTCGAATCGTTTCGATTTTATCGCGTAAACAGTTAATCACGGGTACTGTTTCTAAACTGCGCCACCAAACATCAAAGGCTTGTACTTCCTCTTCCAATAAAACTTCCGCTTCCTGAGCCATTTGACGGCGACTTTCATGGTTTTGCGCGACAACCGCTTTTAAATCATCCACATTATAAGCTTGAACATGGGCTAACTCATTCACATCAGTAGCGACATTCCGAGGAACAGAAATATCGACTAACATTAAGGATTGAGAGGCGGTTAAAATCGTTTCTAACTTAGAGCGATCTACAATTGGTTCAGTCGCTGAAGTGCTAGTAAACACAATATCAGAATTAGCCATTACAGACATCATTTCCGACATCGTATCAATTTTTAAATTCGCATCAGGAAATTGATTAGCTAATTCTTTAGCACGCCCTAAAGTTCGATTTAAAATGGTAATTTGGTTCCCACCTTTTGATAATAAGTGCTGAACCAATAAACGCGACATTTTACCCGCACCTAAAATCGTAATGCGATAATTACTTAAGTTCTGGACTTTCATCTGAACTAATTCCACCGCCGCAGAACTAATAGAAACCGCACCCGTACCAATGCTTGTTTCCGTTCTCACCCGTTTTCCAGCCGTCACCGCTTGCGTAAATAAACGGTTAAGAATTCGACTAATGCCTTTATATTGCTGACTTAATTTATGGGTTTGTTTAACTTGGGATAAAATTTGACCTTCCCCTAAAACCAAACTATCTAAACCTGCCGCCACTCGCATTAAGTGCATAATGGCATCATCATGAAGCAAGGTAAATAAATGGGGACGTAATTGATGTAAAGACAGCTTACTTTTTTCTGATAAAAATTGAGTAACTTCCCGAATTCCCGGTTGAGTTTCTGTGGCAACTAAATAAATTTCTAAACGGTTACAAGTGCTCAGAATTGCAACTTCTTGCAGATGAGGATAACTTAATAAATGAGCGATCGCAGTTTCTAATTGAGGTTCTGGAATACTCAATTTTTCGCGTACTTCCACGGGTGCGGTCTTATGACTCAGACCTACAACAGCAATATTCATACAACAGTTGTTATCAATATTAGGTTTAAAAAATGTTTAAAAAAGCAGTAATCAGTGAACCAGTATTTGTTAACTAACATCAGTTTTAGTCAACCCTTAAAAACGATTGGATAAATTGATTACATTTTTACTGATGACTGATGACTGATAACTGAATAACAGTTAACTGTTAACTGAACAAAAACTTAGCGCAATTGCATCATTTTCGGTTTGTCAAACATATGGATAGTATCGACAAAACGAGCCGTTTTAGATTGAGAAGAAATGACTAAACTTTGAGTCCGAGCTCCACCAGCAAAGAAGCGTACCCCTTCCATTAAAGTACCCGGTGTAATTCCACAAGCTGCAAATAACACCGTTTCACCCGATGCTAACTCATTGGCATTATAGACTTTATCAGGATCAGTAATACCCATTTCTTTGAGGCGAGCAATATTGCCTTCTTTGCTTTCCCCAATTAATCCCGTTTTCACCACTTCAGGATCATAGATTAACTGACCTTGGAAGTGACCGCCTAAAGCCCGCATCGCCGCCGCAGAAATCACCCCTTCTGGTGCCGCCCCAATACCCATCAGAGCATGAATATTCGTTCCAGAAAAGGCACAGGAAATCGCGGCTGAAACGTCACCATCACTAATCAAACGAACACGGGCGCCAGCCGTCCGAATTTCATTAATCAGATCTTTGTGACGGGGACGATCCATAACCACCACCACTAAATCCTCAACAGAGCGGTTCATGCAGTCCGAGAGAATTTTTAAGTTTTCAGTGGCAGATTTGTTAATATCGACATGACCTTGAGCCACCGCAGGAGCCGCTAACTTCTTCATATAGAAGTCAGGCGCCGCGAATAAACCGCCTTTTTCAGAAATCGCTAACACCGCCATGGAACCATTTTGACCGTAAGCCACCAGGTTCGTTCCTTCGCAGGGGTCAACAGCGATATCGATTTCAAGCAGTTCATCCGGGTTACAATATTTAGCGGCATCGTCTTGGTTACAGATCCCGACTTCCTCGCCAATATAAAGCATGGGAGCTTCGTCCCGTTCCCCTTCCCCAATGACGATCCGTCCTCTCATGTGAATTTGGTTCATCCGGGCGCGCATGGCTTCAACCGCCACACGGTCTGCTTCATTTTTCTCTCCTTTCCCCATCAAACGAGCAGAAGCAATAGCAGCTTGCTCGACGACTTCAATAATCTCTAATCCAATGACATTATCCACAGAATTTTCTCCTCCCAACAGTTGTGATTGCCGGATTAATTTAGATACTCCCAGTGTTCCAGTCTACCAGAGGGAGGGATTTCCTTTGCATTTTCCAGAACTTACTTTTTGTTAATTTTTACTTCAGTTTTACCTAAACTGAGTGACCAAAGCATAGTTTGCCCGACTTAAGAGTGCTAAGACAGTTTAATCTGGATAAAGATTTGTAGGTCTGTCAATTACGCAAATACCCATGAATAATAACGTTCTTGTGATTCAAGATTCAGAATTTGACTCTGAAGTGCTAAAAGCGGAAAAACCCGTTTTAGTTTATTTTTGGGCGGGTTGGTGTGGCCCTTGTCGGCTTGTCTCACCGTCCATACAAGCGATCGCCACAACCTATGGTGATCAGGTGAAAGTAGTTAAGATGGAAATAGACCCCAACCCTAACAGTGTTAAATTGTGTAACGTTACAGGGGTTCCAGCTTTAAGATTATTTAAGGGTCAAGACATTGTTCAAGTCTACGAGGGAGCCATTAGCAAACCGAAATTAATTGAGTGGCTTGAAACTGGTTTATCCTAAAACTTTCACACGCCCACCCCTGAAAGCTCTAGCATTGAAGGGGTGGATATTAACTTCTGAATTACTATAGCAATCCTATTTGATTTACCGTAGGGGCAATTCATGAATTGCCCCTACGGTAAGGGTTTGAGTCATAGAGGTGATGACAACCGATTTAGACTTGCTATACTATTTCTCTTATTACAAGATTGGGTTTGAGGTCTCAAATATATTCCTCCCTGCGATCGCCATGACAATCTTTGAGTCTCCGCCAACCAATCATTCCCAAAATTATAAATTATCGGTAAAAAAACTAGATTAGATTCCTCCCTGTGGTCGGAATGACAATCTTTGAGTCTCCGCCAACCAATCATTCCCAAAATTATACAAATCATTCCCAAAATTATACAAGTCATTCCGAGCGAAGCGAGGAATCTCTAAACGTTTACGAATCACTTAGAATTGCTTCACTATCTGATCAATTATCCATTGATTAGCGCCAATCTCCCTGAACTGTAAACGCTCCCCAATAATAGGGAGATTGCCATTTTTCAGATTTCCACATTTCCAATTGTGTCTGTCTCAAAGCATGAATTGGATTTTCTTCTCCTTGTAACATTTTTTGATAAAACTTCGTCATTAATTCAGAAGTTGAAGCATCATTAACACTCCACAAACTCACAATGACTCGCCGCGCTCCTGCATACATAAAACCACGAGTTAAACCTACCAGACCTTCCCCTTTCATCTCTTTTCCTACGCCAGTTTGGCAAGCACTCAATACTACTAATTCGGTCGGTAAATCTAAGTTAAAAATATTACTTAACCGCAAAAATCCATCTTGCTTATTGCCTGTTTTATCATATAAAGATAGAACAATGCCTGATAATTCAGGATTGACAGGATCAAATAATCCATGAGTCGCAAAATGAACGATTTGATATTCAGCTAAATTCGGGTTAGTTGCGGTTGCTAAAGAAGCCTCAAAATCTAAGGCTTTTAGTCTTGCATTCTCCGGGACTAATTGGGCAATATTTTCCGCTTCATGTCGGCTATATTGTAACCGATCTAACTCGGAAGCTGTATTCCCTAATAATCCTGAATTTCTGGTAGCCCTATTTCTGGCTAAATCATTCTGGGTGGGGGGGTGATTTTCCGAGACAATTTGATTATTTAAGCGCTGGTCGTTTGATTCAAAAATTGGGTCAGCAATCACCGCAACCGTTTTAGGTGCAGAAGGTCGATTTTGTAATTGTTCTCGTTGAATAGCAACTGTGGAGATAGAAGGAAGAGTAATAATTTCGTTTTCCACTAAGAGTGGATTTTGGGGAGTATTGGGAATAGGTAATGCGGCAAAGGGAATCAATTGTAAAGCTCCATCTCCTACAATTAATAGGCGTTTTTTGGCTAATTGATTGGCTACAGGAGAAAGAAGGATTTGACTCAGAGGAAGTCCGTCTTTTAGGGTAGCATTCTCGGTATTGAAAGACTGGAGGTAAATTTCAACAGCCGTTTTGATTTCACTTTGTTTTGGAAGGATATAAGTGTTGATGCTATTTTTGCTGACTAACCAAAGAAAACTGCGTTCTTCCCCCAGGGAATATTGTAATAATAAGGTATCTTCATCAAGGAGTTGTTGAACTTCTGGCAGATTTAAAGGTTGAGGATATTTCAGTGCAGCATAGCGGGGACTGGTAAGGCGAATTTGGGTTTGTAGTTGATTGAGTTGATTACTGAAGGCTTGAGATTTGGCTTTGAGTTCATCGATTTGTGTTTCGGTATATTGACCTTGGGTGAGTTGATATCGTTGATATTCTACCGTGTTGAGTTGTTGTAGTAAGTTCTGTTCCTGTTCTAAGAGTTTGGGGTCTACCCCTTGACGAATATTAGCACCGGCTTCGGTCAGGAGTTCTACCAGACTTCTGGCGCGAGAACGTTCGCTGGCGTGAAAAGCTAAAGCATCATATCCTTTTTGGGGGTTTTGTTGATGCAGTTGCATTAATAAATCAATGTAGAATTTGTAACCATCCTGAACTGTGGCAAAGAAGGATTGACGAAGTTCTTGGGAACCGATTTTAGTGCGGAGGTCTTCAACAATAGTAATGGCAGTTTCGATGTCTGTAAGAGCTTCGCTGAGGTTGCCTTGATTACGTTTGAGGTAAGCAAAATTAAAGAGAGTATTGGCTTCCCCCCCTCTATGCCCCACAGCCCTTGATAGGGGTAAGGCTTGGTTGTAGTAGTCTAGGGCTTGCTGATTTTCTCCCAGGGAGTCGTACACAAGGCCAATATTGTTGAGAGTCGTAGCTTCCCCCTCCCTATCTCCCACAGCCCTGAATAGGGGTAAAGCTTGGTTGTAGTAGTCTAGGGCTTTTTGTTTTTCTCCGAAGGAGTCGTACACAAAGCCAATATTGTTGAGAGTACGAGCTTCCCCCCCTCTATCCCCCACAGCCCGTAATAGGGGTAAAGCTTGGTTGTAGTAGTCTAGGGCTTGCTGCTTTTCTCCCAGGGAGTCGTACACAAGGCCAATACCAGTGAGAGTAGCAGCTTCCCCCCTTCTATCCCCCACAGCACGTAATAGGGGTAAAGCTTGGTTGTAGTAGTCTAGGGCTTGCTGCTTTTCTCCCAAGGAGTCGTACACATTGCCAATACCAGTGAGAGTAGCAGCTTCCTGCCCTCTATCCCCCACTACCCTTGATAGGGGTAAAGCTTGGTTCAAGTAGTCTAGGGCTTGCTGCGTTTCTCCCAGGGAGGAGTACACACCGCCAATATTGCTGAGAGTAGTGGCTTCCCCCCTTCTATCCCCCACAGCCCGTAATAGGGGTAAAGCTTGGTTGTAGTAGTCTAGGGCTTGCTGCATTTCTCCCAGGGAGTTGTACACAGAGCCAATATTGTTGAGAGTAGTGGCTTCCATCCCTCTATCCCCCACAGCCCGTGATAGGGGTAAAGCTTGGTTGTAGTAGTCTAGGGCTTGCTGCTTTTCTCCCAGGGAGTCGTACACAAGGCCAATATTGTTGAGAGTAGCAGCTTCCCCCCCTCTATCCCCCACTGCCCGATATAGGGGTAAAGCTTGGTTGTAGTAGTCTAGGGCTTGCTGCTTTTCTCCTAATAAGTCATTTATTCTGCCTATAACCAGCAGTGTGAGGGCTTTTTTTCCTGTATCTCCAGCAGCGCGATAGAGTTGGCGGGCGGCTTGCCACTTTTCTAGGGCTTGTCGTAATGATTCTGCTGTTCCTTGCTGAAATAGTTCCAAGCCCTCATTCAATAATCGATCAGCTTCTGAATTACTGCTATTTTGAGCAAGAATTACAGGATTT
>NZ_JBJUDF010000356.1:0-7757 GCF_046067725.1 Planktothrix sp. | reverse complement strand
CTATTGTGCCAAAAAGGAACCCTAGAATCAAGGGTTGTTGGCAATTTCCAAGGTGCCATCTAACAACATATCCATCCGAGAAACCCGGTTTCTCATGGGTATCTAGGGAATGAAATCAAGATGGGTTCAGAAACCCGGTTTCTTAAAGTCCCCTTCAGGGTGGAGGAATTTTCCTAAGTATAAATACTCGATGCAGATTTTCTAAATAAAGCTGTAGCTTACGTTACAAAATTTTAAGATTTTGCAGCAATGTCATCCAAATTTTGCGAAAGGGGGGATATAATAGAGGAGTAAGCACAAATGATTATTAAAAAAAGTCCATGTTGAACAAAAACTTACGCAAAAATTCTGTGAAACTCTCCGATGTCCATCGCGCTAACATCCAAAAAAGATTAGAACATCGTCTGGAAGTTGCTAGAAGCAATGGAGACGAAAATCTGATTCGGATTCTTGAAGCCGAAATGCGCCAGATCTAGGAATTATCCTGTTCAGCAATTCCTCCCTTCAGCTAGGCAGTGGTGAAACTCAGTCGTGTTAACCTTAGCCCTAGAACGGTATATGGTCAAAAATTACCCTAAAGCCTGGTAGAGTCCTTTTACCAGGCTTTCTCGTCATTTCAATTAATGACCCCCAACCACTACATTTTTCATGCGGACATGGGGCCCACCCACACTAACCGGTAATGGCATTTGTCCCCCTTTACCACAACCGCCATTGGTGTACAGTAAATCATTGCCAATTCCTTCAATATCTTTGAGGGTTTGAAAGACATTTCCACTCAAAGTCACATTGCTAACGGGTTCAGCAATTTCACCGTTGCGAATCATATATCCTTCTGCGGCGGCGAAGGTGAACATTTCTCCGTTGGTTTGGCCTCCTAACATTCTAACGGCATACACCCCTTCTTCAATATCCTTAATCATTTCTTCAAACGTGCGATCGCCGGCTTCAATAGCTGTATTGGTCATTCGCACAATGGGGGGATAGGTTGCACTTAAAGCTCTAGCATTTCCGGTGGGTTTTTCCTTCATTTTTCCCGCCGTTTCTAAATTATGCAACCGTTGGGTTAAGATGCCATTTTTAATTAAATATTTGCGTTGAGCGGGAACGCCTTCATCATCATAACAAATTGAACCCGGAAGGTCAGGAATTGTTGCATCATCAACAACAGTTAATTGTTCAATTCCCATGGGTTTTCCTAATTCTAATAACTCCTGCATTCGGGGATTTTCATAGACAAAATCCGCTTCGGATAAATGACCAAAGGCTTCATGAATAAAGACTCCGGCTAAATAAGGATCTAAGACAACGGTATATTGACCCCCTTTAACGGGTTTGGCTTCTAACTGGCGAATGGCTCGTTTTGCAGCACCTTTGACTCGTTCTTCAACTCCCAATAAAACATTATAATCACAACGAGAACCAATGGATTCAAATCCTTGACGAATCATTCCTCCTTCCCCTTTGGCAATGGCTCCAAATCGACCATTAACATCTAACCGTTCTTGGGTAATACAACTGCCAAAAGAATTCACAAAATAGGTGACACTAAATTGATCTGTATAATTGACAATTGTGGCTTGAATCCGAGGATCAAAATCTAACAGTAATTGATTATAATTTTCAATCAATTGACGTTTTTCTTGTAAAGAAATTCCTCTAGGATCACGTTTCAACTCGACCTGAACTTGATCAACAATTCCTTCACTAATCGCGAGTTCAGTGGTTTCTTCTCCCACTAAACGAGCTTGAGAAATCGCTTCCTCAATCCGATGATTTAATTCCTCTAAACCAT
This sequence comes from Planktothrix sp., assembly GCF_046067725.1. Classification (NCBI taxonomy): domain Bacteria; kingdom Bacillati; phylum Cyanobacteriota; class Cyanophyceae; order Oscillatoriales; family Microcoleaceae; genus Planktothrix; species Planktothrix sp. The sequence continues at coordinate 5,962 of NZ_JBJUDF010000356.1, read as the reverse complement.
TAAAGGTAACAAAACTCCATCCCCCTTTATGGCAAGCTCGAATTCCACCCGCTAAGGAAAAATTGCGGTTTACCGCATCCAGTTGAGACCCGCGATAAGCAATCGCCGTTGCTTCGCTTTGTTGTAGTCGAATCTCTAAGTAATCCACCTGATGTTGGTGGATTTTTAGGGTCGTGAGTAACTTCTCTTGAATTAAATCCACAGCCTAATCCCTTGTAAAATTGACGCCCAAATTACACTGTTGTTTTCTTTATTGTAGTCGCTCTGGGATTTTAGGCTGGAAGACTTCGTTACTCACCACCGGCCATGAGTTTTTGTAAAGAACTTAAGCCTTTTTTCACCCGACGAGAAACCGTAACAGAACTAATTCCTAAACGTTCTGCGGTTTCTTTTTGAGTTAAATCATACAAAAAGACAAATTCCAAGACTTTTCGGGTTCCGTCTTCTAACTTAGCTAAGGCTTGCTGTAAGCGAATTTGATCTTCTTGAGCTAACTGAAAACTCCGATAACGGCTATCGGGGACTAATTCCCCTAAACAAGTGGTTCCTTCTTCTTCATCTTGAACCGGAGCATCTAAACTCAATAAAGAACGGTTCCGGTTAGCTAGTTTAACTTCATTCCATTCTTCAACGGAAATTTCTAACGCTGTCGCGACTTCTGCGTCGGTGGGGGGACGTTTGAGTTCTAAATGAAGTTGTTGAATCACCTTCAAGGATTGCCGTTGTAAAGCTAACCATTGACGAGGAACTCGGACGGATGGGCTTTTGTCTCTTAAGTAGTGCTGAATTTCACCCCGAATATAGGGAATGGCAAAGGAACTGAAGGCATGGCCTTTAGAGAGGTCAAATCGTTCGATGGCTCGAATTAATCCGATGCACCCGACCTGAAGTAAATCTTCATAACTTTCGGTACACTGATTCACCCAATGGTGTACCTCTTTACGCACCAATCCTATATTTAATTGAACAATCCGGTTGCGGACATCTTTGCAAGGAGACTGTTGGTATTGGCGTAACAGTTCCAAACTTTCACTTCTGGGATAGTTGATGACTTGAGTAGGCATGACAAGATCCTGCGTTGGTAGGGCTGGCTAATTAGTTCAGTATCAATCTTGACCACACTCGGCTTAACAGGGAAGGTGAGGTTAAAGAGGAACCCTAGTGGGAAGGTAGAACTCTGAACCTAGATGGAACAGTCAGTGTGAGGTCGAGGCTATGCACTAAACGAGGACTTTTGGGCGATCGCCGGGAAGCCTAGCTTGAATCAATTTATACAGATTAAGGGCAACTTTATATTATTCTAGCTCTACTTCTGGAGTTGATACAAGATTTTTATACAAATTAATGAATTTGAGTGTAAGTGCCTCAAACTGTAACTCAAATCAAGCTAACGACCGAATCGGTTTAGCAATTTTAGTTAGGCAGAGTGTTTTGGGGTTGAGTGTTAGAAGGCAGAGGGTTAAACCATTACCCCTCATCCGTTAACCGTTGGGTTATTGAACATTGCGGTTCATGATCAACCGGAGATAGAATAACGAGCTAATCCCCCTTTCTTCCAACATCAAAGTCTTTAGTGAAGAATTTAATATGGATAGGTTAGCTTATGCTGCGGCTTCAAGGCGACCATAGAAGACACCCCGAACTTTAACATCCAAAGATTCTTTAGCACCTAAGTCGTCATCAGAAGGCTGTTCACTTTCAAAAATTCCAGCAATTTCTCCAGTTTCGCTGTCGATTTTAGAAATTTGTAAGGAAATACGACCGGCTTTGACCTTGGTATCGGCTAACTTAACATTGGCACTGGTTAAACCTTCTTTATCGGCTGTTGCAGGTAACGCAACAGCGTTATCATAACCGGAGGCTACCCCACGAGCTTTGGGATCTAAGAAGTTAGCACCCCGATAGGAAGGAACGTTAAAATCCCCAGTAAAATCAACAGAGGTGTTAATGGTGGTGACTGGATTTTTAGAGGTAGCTACTAAACCTTTAACGGTAAATAGGAAGGGAACTTCTTCGCCACCGGGGAGTAAAACGGTAATGGGTTGGAAGTCAATTCCATCTTTTTCTTTAAAGGTGAGTTTTCCATCCGCACCAATCACCAAATCGCCACTGATTTGATCTAAGCTGTAGGTGAATCGAGTTAAAAGACGACCCGGAACAAATTCAGCTTCTTTGCGTTTATTGGTGGGTTCTTCTTTGACAAAATAGTTGGTCGGTTGCAAACACAAACCTGTGACGGTATAAGACTTGTTCGCATCCAGAGCAATTGAACCCCGTGCTGTTTCCGGTAAAGTCGGACAGTTTACAGCCAATCCTGTATTTCTAATATCATCATAGGTCAGTTGCTTGGGATCTTTAGCTTGTGCAGCATCAGAACAAGCGGTGAGTACAGTTAAACAGATTGCTAATAGTGCAGCAACCAAAGCGCGATATCTCATTGTCAACCTCAATATCCAAAATTGATATGTGAAATTAGGGTTGTGGCGTTGAAATCGTTGTCGGCGACCTAGCCACAAATGGGAACACTTTTAAGGGTGCGTTCTCAAACTCCTTGGTCTAAAGACATAAGGACTTTGGCTTCAACGGGGTTGGTCACGTTGAATTAGGAAGCTATTGGGTAGCTGAAACATAACCCAATAGAGATTTTACACGGCTTGTGACTCTTTTTTTACCCGAAGTACAAATTCCTCAACCTTGAGTTAAACTACTTAAGTTAATTTGTGATGCACCCTTTCGGATGGGGTGTCCGCTAATGATGGGTCTCAATTATGGATAGTCACACTGAATTTGATGCACAATCTTCGTTAACTCAGCTTGAATCATTAGCGCATGAGGTTTGGACATTGGCGAATACTGTTGAAGGAAATACGATGGAGCTTTTGGCCATCCTGAGAATTTTAGAACAGTTACACCGAGATATTCGCGATAGTCTGTTTCAACAATCTTTACCGGATAATCGTCAGCAACTTTATCATTTATTGCGAGAAATTGAATCTAAAGGCGGTTGGCCTTATATTCCTCGCAGTTCTCTGAAATCGATGCTCGACAAAATCAACCCAGATTCTGTAGCTGAGGAATTACAGGAGGAATAACAGTCTTGAGGGATGGATTAGGTTAAGTTTAGATGATATTTAAAGAATTAGAGGCGAGAAAGACTCCATCTAAGGCAAAATCATCGACATTTAAAACGATACCTAAAATTTCTTGAGTTTGAATGAGGGTTATGACTGTATCATTGACTAAACCATCCCCTTGATAATCAATTAATTGTTGATAGTTGATATCGTTATGGGTGAGTTCATCGGTTAAGGCTATTTTATCATTTTGGCTAAACCATTCAAAGTCTGTAATTACATCAACTTGTTGTAAATTGAAGGTGGCTTCGTCGGTTCTTAAAATAAAAATATCACTTCCTTCCCCTCCGGTTAAAGTGTCAATTCCTAAATCTCCTGATAGAATATCTTCCCCGCCTTGACCGAAGATTTGATCATTGCCTTTTCCGCCATACAATTGATCATTGCCGTTTCCTCCATCGAGGATATCATGGTCAATATCTCCTCGGAGAAAATCATCTCCCTCTTCTCCCAAAATCTGATCATTTTGTTGACCCCCAAATACTTGATCATTCCCTCCTCCTCCATCAATACTATCTTGACCTTGATTGGCAAAAATATTTTCAGCATCGGGACTTCCGATAATTTGATCATCTCCGGCTAAACTCCAAATTCCATCGGGATAGTTGGTGAGTTCTCCTTGAAATAAGCGAATATATTCGGAGGTATCGCTTCCTAATAATCGCCGTGAATTATTCGGATCAGCAATTAATTGAACTTGTGTAGAATTGGAGAAATCAATGGTGGGTAGATTGGGATTTTCAACATCAGGAAAAATTAAGCTGGGATCAAATAAAATGGGTTCTTCTAAATTTTCATTGAGAAAACTATCGTTACTATTGGTTATAAAAGGATTTGGGGTCGTTGGAGTCATAGCAATAATATAAGAGAAAAAGAACAATCATTAATTGTTTAAAAATTATTGGTCATTTTCAGTGGAGCAGAGCGGAACGAAGAATCTGCAACATATTATTTTAGATCATAAATCCGGGGTATTAGATTTTAATTTAAACTAAAGGTTTTCAAACGATCAAATAATTGCTTCACTTTTTCTAAATCTTTATCGCCAGGAGACCGTTCAACCCCACTGGATAAATCAATTCCATCGGGTTTTAACTGTTGTAATGCTTCCTGAATATTATCAGGGGTTAATCCTCCAGCTAGGAACCAAGAACAAGGAGGAGAAAATTGTTGTAAACTGTTCCAATCTAATGTTTTACCTGTACCGCCTAAGTGTTGAGGATGATAAGCGTCTAATAACAAAGCATCAATAGAGTTAAAATAATCTTGGGTCTGAAGTAAAGTGGCTGAACATTTAATGCGTAATGCTTTAATTAGTTCTATCTGGGGTAACATTTGACGCAGGCGATCGCAAAAATCAGGAGATTCATTACCATGAAGTTGTACACCCGTTAATCCGGTTTCAAGAACAATTTGATAAATTTGCTCGATACTGGTATTGGCAAAAACACCAATGGTTTGAATCGACTTCGGTAACTTGTTTAAAATGTTGCTAATTTTTTCAGATGGAACATAACGAGGGGAAGAAGGGACACAGATAAATCCTAACATCGTTGCACCGAGTTGTGCGATCGCATAACCTTGATCCAGTTGAGTAATTCCACAAATTTTAATTCGCATTCATCCTTTTCCTATTGAGTTGAGAGTTTGATTCCAGGGTCAATTCGTATCAAAATTTTACATTAAATATTAACTTTTTCAACAAATTGACAGTTTTTACAATCAAATTTCTATAATCCTTGAAGTTAAAGACGGTCATTTTCTGAACGGATCACGATTAGGAAAAGATCCAGTCCATTCCTTGCGATTCACAAATTTGTCAATTCATCAGGAGATAGAAACTTGATTTACACTTCATTATTGATGTCGATACAAGGGACAGTTCCCCAGACCGTCAGTTGGTCTCCGAGCGTAGCCATTATCATGATTTCCTGTAACTTGTTAGCAATTTTCATTGGTTTCTATGCGATTTCTAAAGAAAATCGCGGCAAAGGGCCAAATTTACCCGGTTTACCTCGGATGTTTACGGGGTTTGGAGTTCCTGAATTATTAGCAACGGTAAGTTTTGGCCATATTTTAGGGGCTGGAGTGATTTTAGCATTAGGAAATGCTGGAGTTCTCTAGGGCGAGTCCCCAAGGAAAGTTAAAAACAATCAGGAAATTTAATCGGTTTAGAATTTTCTCTGTTATCTTCAATTCAACCTTCTAACCTGCCCATGCGAATTAAGCGCAGGCTAAAGATTAATAGCTTGCGCCATTCGCGTTATTAGATCATCCTTCTAAGAACTAAAAATTTTTGATATACTATTAACAAGAAGGTTAAACTGAGAAAATCAAATACATGGAGTCAAAAGCATCTCATGCAGGCAGGTTGCCGGATTGGAACATTATTTGGAATTCCACTCTTTGTTGATTATTCTTGGTTTGCAATTGTTTTACTGTTTACAGTAGTCAATCGCCAAGATTATGCTCAATGGGGGCCGAATTTATCTTGGATGGCTGGGTTTGCGATCGCAATTTTGTTATTTGCTTCAGTGCTATTACATGAACTTGGTCATAGTTTAGTGGCTCAATCTCAAGGAATTGAAGTGAATTCGATTACCCTTTTTCTCTTCGGAGGGGTAGCTTCCATTGACCAAGAATCCAAAACTCCGGGTCAAGCGTTTCAAGTGGCGATCGCTGGCCCTTTGGTCAGTTTTAGTTTATTTTTTATCCTCAATCTTGTTACTTACATCTTACCTCCTTCCAGTTTAATTTATTCCCTAGCCCAAGATTTAGCCAGCATTAACTTAGTTTTAGGTATTTTTAATTTAATTCCAGGGTTGCCC
>NZ_JBJUDF010000355.1:0-12254 GCF_046067725.1 Planktothrix sp. | reverse complement strand
TCTCAATATCAAACTTTGCAAAAACAGTTAGGATTAAAACCTGATCAAGCATTATTAGCATCTGCCTTAAGTCAATCTCCCCAATATCAATCTTTACTACAAGAGTTATTACAATTAGAGACAAAAATTGCCATTGAATCTTCCCGATTTAAAGAAACAGCACCCCAAATTCAAGTATTATTAGATCAGCGAGCGAAATTATTACCGTTGTTAGAACAGGAAGCTAAACGGATTTTAGGACAAGATAGCAATCAAGTTGATCCCAATATGATCCGCTTTCAAGATTCCGTCAGGATGGAACTAATTCAACAGTTAGTAATGACGGCGAATTATATTGAAATGTTAAAGGTCAGAAATGAAGTTTTAGAGAAAGCCACTCAAGAATTTAACCAATATGCTCAAGTTTTTCCTGGGGTGTTTAGTCGTTATTATGAGTTACAAAAACAGTTGAAAACCACTGAGAATCAACTGGAAGAACTTAATCAAAAATACCAGGAAATGCAATTAGAAGTTGTTCCTCAAACGAAACCGGAACCTTGGGAACTGATTGCACCGCCTCGGATTCCGAGTCAAGTTAATGGAGAATTAATTGCTGTTTCTCCTAATATTCCTTTGAATTTAGCATTAGGGGGATTAGCCGGATTATTTTTAGGTGTAATAACGGCACAAGTTTTAGAACGATTAAATAAGGTTTATCGCACAACCCATGAAGTTACAGATAGTATTCCTTTACCGTTATTAGGGGTAATTCCTGCTAGTAATGAAGCGTTAATGCTTCCGGCTGCTGTTGCACCCACTATCAATATTTCTAATATTACTTATCCCGCTTGTAGCCCATTTCAAGAGGCATTCCGAACTTTAAATGCGAATTTACGTTTATTAAATCCTGAAGGTTCTGTGCGTTCCTGTGTGATTACTTCTGCTACTCCCGCCGATGGTAAATCTACTATTGCCATGAATTTAGCACAAGGAGCCGCCGCTATGGGGCAACGGGTTTTATTAGTGGATGCAGATTTGCGTTGTCCTCGAATTCATACGATGTTAGATGTTCCTAATCATTTGGGTTTGACCAATATTTTAACTCAAAAATTAGAGCTTGAAACTATTATTAAATCTGTTGCTAATGAAGATAATTTCTATGTCTTAACGGCGGGAGATTTTTATCCTGATCCGACTCGGTTATTATCCTCACCCCGAATGCAAGAGTTAATGAAACAATTGCAGGAATTTTTTGATTTAATTATTTACGATACCGCGCCAGTTTTAGGGTTAGCCGATGCTAATTTATTAGCACCTCATACCGATGGGTTAATGATGGTGGTGGGTTTGGGAAAAACCGACCGAGAAGCTTTTAGTCTCGCTTTACGGGAAATTAATACCGCCGGAGTTGCGGTGTTGGGTATGGTTGCCAATGGTGATAAACAGGAAACCCATTATTATCGGGATTATTAACAAGGTTTGAGCCCCCTCTTCCCATTTTGGAAAAATTAGTTATAATAAGTTTAAGGTTCTGCTGCGACGTTGGTGGCTTGCCGATATGTTTTTTTGATCTATAGCTTTAAGAATAAGGGAACCAAGAAAGTTACAGACGGCAGTAGACCGAGCTTGCACTCGGAAACTTTAAGTCTGGTCAAGGTACCCACCTGGTTTTACCAGGTCAAAAGCTGAGGCGACACGGCGTTGCGGTTAACCTTATTAGAATTTTAAAAACCTGATAAAAGGGTTGAGTTCAGCAACAACATCCAACCCTAGTTTAAATGATATTAAAACAGGAAATAACGCTGCGCCATCGGTAACACGGTCGCAGGTTCACAGGTTAATAATTCACCGTCCGCTTTAACTTGATAGGTTTCAGGATCGACCTCAATTTTTGGTAACGCATGATTTAATTTCAGGTCGGCTTTACTAATATTTCGAGTTCCTGAAACGGCGACACATTGTTTTTGTAAACCTAATTGTTCAGGAATTTTGGCGGCTAAAGCGGCTTGAGACACAAAGGTTAAAGAAGTCGAAGCGATCGCTTTTCCAAAACTTCCAAACATGGGGCGACTATGGACAGGTTGAGGCGTAGGAATACTCGCATTTGCATCTCCCATTTGTGCCCAAGCAATTAACCCGCCTTTAATCACTAATTCCGGTTTAACGCCAAAAAAAGCAGGTTTCCATAAACATAAATCGGCTAATTTTCCTTCGGCAATGGAACCGACATAATCAGAAATTCCGTGAGTAATAGCTGGATTAATTGTATATTTAGAAATATAGCGTTTTACCCGAAAATTATCATGGGTTTCTTGAGAATTTTTAGACTCCGGTAAAAGCCCCCGTTGTACTTTCATTTTATGGGCAGTTTGCCAAGTTCTAATAATACTTTCTCCCACCCGTCCCATCGCTTGAGAATCAGAAGAAATAATACTAAAAGCACCTAAATCATGCAAAATATCTTCAGCCGCAATCGTTTCTCGACGAATTCTCGACTCTGCAAACGCCACATCTTCTGGAATATTTCGATCTAAATGATGGCAAACCATCAACATATCCAGATGTTCTTCTAGGGTATTCATCGTATAAGGACGGGTGGGATTTGTCGAAGAAGGTAAGACATTTTTAAGACCACAAACTTTAATAATATCGGGCGCGTGACCGCCTCCAGCACCTTCGGTATGATAGGTATGAATTACCCGATTTTTAAACGCTTCAATGGTGGTTTCTACGAAGCCTGCTTCGTTTAAAGTATCCGTATGAATGGCAACTTGTACATCATATTCATCGGCAACTTTTAAACAAGTATCAATCGTTGCTGGAGTAGTTCCCCAATCTTCATGAAGTTTTAAACCGATCACTCCCGCAACAATTTGTTCAATTAAACCTTGAGGTTGACTACTATTTCCTTTCCCTAAAAATCCTAAATTCATCGGAAAGGCTTCTGCTGCTTCTAACATTCGATAAATATTCCATGCACCCGGAGTACAAGTGGTGGCATTTGTTCCCGTTGCGGGGCCAGTTCCACCGCCGATCATCGTGGTAATTCCTGATGCAATGGCGGTCTCGATTTGTTGAGGACAAATAAAGTGAATATGGCTATCAATTCCACCCGCCGTGAGGATCATTCCTTCTCCGGCGATCGCTTCTGTGGCAGGGCCAATAATAATATCAATATGATCTTGAATATAGGGATTTCCAGCTTTCCCAATTTTATAAATTTTCCCATCTTTTATCCCCACATCCGCTTTAACAATCCCCCACCAATCAACGATTAAAGCATTAGTAATTACTAAATCAACTGCACCATTTTCACGGGTAATGGGAGACTGTCCCATGCCATCTCGAATCACTTTTCCGCCGCCAAATTTAACCTCATCTCCATAAGTTGTATAGTCTCTTTCTACTTCAATAATTAATTCTGTATCGGCTAATCGAATGCGATCGCCTACTGTTGGCCCAAAGGTTTCTGCATAAGCTTGCCGATCCATTTTATAACTCATAAATCTTCCTGGGGTAATGATAAGTTTTCTAGGAATTCAACGAAGGGTTTAAAGCATTGAGGACATCTTTCAGCAATATCTTGATAATGAGCTTGCCCTAAAATCAACGTTGAATCTACTGTTTTTTGATAGTTTTTATTATACGCTTTAAATAATCTTTCAACAATTCTACTGGGTGGTTGATCATGATTTTGGTCTTCTACGGGAATTGTCCAAGAAATAGGGAAGTTCTGATCCTTTCTTAAGCATAGACGAGTTTTAAGTTGAGTCTCCGAGGCTAAAACTAAGGCTTCTAAGTCATATTTAAAGCAAAAAACCTTAAATCGTTTTATTAATCGCTGATCATTAAGTCCTTTTTGAGTTAGTTCTTGATTAAACTTAGCTATTATCCCTGCTTTTAAGTCTTGATAAGTTTTATGAGGAAACCCTTTATTTGGAGGGTATAAGTAAGGACGATATCCTTTAATGTCAATCGATAATAATCTCATCATTAATTTTTTTTGAGATAATCAATTATTGAACTTTAAACCATTGATTTTACTTCTTTTTTTTACCTTTTTTTGTTTTATCTTTCTCTTTTTTAGATTTTTTCTCTGAAGGTTCTGATCGGACAGTTTCAAGTTGACCTTCCACTAACTGATTAAATCCATAAATTTCTCGACTTCCCGCCAGGGTGACTAACTCCACTTCCCGTTCATCTCCCGGTTCAAATCTTACCGCAGTTCCAGCCGGAATATTTAATCGCATTCCTTTAGTTTGTTCCCGTTTAAATTGTAAAGCTTCATTGACTTCATAAAAATGATAATGTGATCCAATTTGAATGGGGCGATCGCCCGTATTCGCCACTTTAACCTTTAAGGTGGGACGACCCGCATTCAGTTCTATTTCACCCGGTTTAACAATCAGTTCCCCTGGAATCATTGCTTATTTCCTCTGAAGATGATTAGGATTCTCAATTAGAATACCATGTTTACAGAATTATATTGTATTGCTGGATAGTATGATCTAGGATGATTGCTGAATTAGCAAGAATGCAATTCTAAATTATGCCTAATACTGACAAAACTGATTTATTCTAATTTAGATGTAATGATCTGAATCGGGCGCAATATTTTTTTGTCGATTTGAAATCCCTTGCGAACAACTTTTGTAATGGTTTGAGGTTCTAGATCAGTTCTGATTTCTCGCTCCACAACTTTACAAATATTAAAATCCGGTTGAGTTCCTTCAAATTCAATGGGGGTAACTTGTCGTCGATGCAAAACGTTGAGCAATTTTTTGTGAATACTACTAATTGACTAGCGAGTAATAACTAACCTTTTTTCTCCACCGTTTTCTAAGGAATATTTATGACGCACCATAAGTAATTTGTCCTAATTTTTATCAAGGATCAATCAAGGGTTTAATTCAAGATGCTGATGTGTGAGCAACCGTTTTAGATTTTGCTCACAATTTTTCTAGCTTCTAATCACCCTGAACCTAAAGGGGTTGTCTTGAACCTCCTTTAACCTCATGACCAGTTGTAGAAGCCTGAAATCTTGACCTGTCTATCTATTGGTGTCTGACAAATGATTTAGGCAAATTTCCTAAAAAAATTTTGATCTGGTCTGGGTGGAGGTTCAGAAATCTGTAGGAACTCAGAAACCGGGTCTCGATACAATCAGGTTTCTTCAACTATCTTTTATTCCGATCCAGTCTTTTATTACATTGGGGATAGATGTTAGTATGTTATCTTAAAAATAAAACCTCTAGTCTAATCAAACATCAAGAGTTCCTGATTGTGGATATTCTAATTGAGTCAACCCAATCTTTTGAGGAACATATCGCTAAACTCGATTTAAACGTTAAATCTGACTTAAACTAAGGGGAGTCAAAGATTTCAAATGTTAGATCCTATTACTTTAATTCCAACCGCAATTCAAGGTTATAACTGGATTCGGATGTGGCATGAACAACAAGCTAATCCGCCCCATCTTCCTGATAATGCTCTTTTGCTATTTAAGCGGTTTAAAGAAGCTTATGATACAAAAAATATTAGCAAACTTGGTTTTACTCTTTCAGATCATTACAAAGGAGATTTATTGGGAGTTTCTACTAAGCAAGAATACTTGATTTGCCTAAAACAAGTTTTTGATAGTTTACCTTTATTATCTCCTTGCTTATCAATTAATGTTTATAGTATTATCGAAAATAGTAACGATGTATTTTCGGGAATTATTGATACTCAATCGAAGACATCGTTTTTAGGAATTCCCTTGACAAATTATGATTCTACCCCTATTCGTTGTGAAATTCGTCCTGAACAGGGGTTATGGGTAATTACTAAGATGTTTGTTGAATGGCGATTACTTGCTTGATACAACTGCGAGAACTCAGAAACCGGGTTTCTTTAGCTATCTTTTTATTAAGCAGAAAAGTTATGACAGAAACCCGGTTTCTCGATACCACTGTGGGGACTCAGAAACCGGGTTTCTTCAGCTATCTTTTTATTAAGCAGAAAAGTTATGACAGAAACCCGGTTTCTTGATACAACTGCGGGAACTCAGAAACCGGGTTTCTTCAACTATCTTTTTATTAAGCAGAAAAGTTAAGATAGAAACCCGGTTTCTCGATACAACTGTGGGGATTTAGAAACCCGGTTTCTCGACTTGTTAAGGTTGACAACAAGAACTCAAGGGTTCATCGGCTAAACTTTCTAATTCAACAGAACGTAACAACTCTTTCCACTCCTGTAAAAGCTGTTGATTTTGCGGTTTTTCTTGTCGCAATGTGGCTAATAAAGTGACAGTTTCATACCATAATCCGTTTTGGGCATAAACTTGAATTTGTTCTAAAGATGTAGTGGCTTTTTCTAACTGACGGATTAAAGTTTCATTGGGATTAATTCGGGCGATCGCTCCTTCAACTCCATCATCCTCCGCCCGTAATCTCGGATTACATTGATAGAAAAATTGCCAACGATATTGTTTACCCACTTCTAACATAGGTGCAGATTGAGGTAACTTAAATTTGACAATTCCAGGGGTTCCCGTTAGAGGCATTCTTTGTTTAAAAATTTCATTGTCATCTTCATCAAATAACACAAACTCTACATTTCTTTCTGGAGTTGAACTATAGGGAACATAAATCATAAATGTGGGATATCCCGATAATGTTAACCCGATATTGTATTTAGGAATTAATGCAGTTAAGGGTTTAGAAACAGCCGGACAATTCGTTCGACCGGACGAACCTTGACGATCTTCACTAGGTGGATCTGTATTTGGATCTTGAAATTCAACCGCAACTTCTAAAGATTGTGCAGCGTGTTGGTTAACTCCAGATTGTGCGGAATTTAATGGGATGAAAATTCCGGCTAAAACCAATAATAAAAATAACTTCAGATTCCTCATAGATGACCGTAAATGCTGTATTGTTTAGGAATTGCTGGACTTAAATCCGCCCTAATATCTGTATTGGAACAAAACCACAGTTTTACGCAATTTTCAGATTTTTTTATTCAACTGTAATCGCCACACCCAAACCCCCGCACCGACCAACCCCAGCAACGCCGGAATAAAAGGAACCCATATCGCCACCAAAAATAGCCCCCAACACACCCCATACAACACTGCGGTTGCGGTTCCCAAAGTGATGATTATTGGGGTGCGATGGCTGATCAACAAAACTGAAACCCCCCCTAACAGCGTCCAAAACCCGATCCAGAGTGCATCTATCCATTTTGACCATACTGTTAACAACGGACGATCATCTAAAACCGCAGACAGAAGATGACTGACCATTTGCGCTTGAATCATTAATCCTCGCACTTCTTGATCCGGACTGTAGGAGGTACGATGACCTTCATCTTTAACGCTGGTGGCATTAACACCGACTAAAACTAATTTATCTTTAACTAAATTTGGATCAACTTCGCCGTTAAGAATTTGTGTAAACGTTACTTCAGGAGCAATGGGTTCGGATAATCGATAGTTTAACATAATTTGATATACTTGTCTATCCGATTTTGGATAAAATCCGATATCAGATCCCATCGGTTTTAAAATCAGATTACCCAATTTTATTTGATCTGGTGGGATGTTTTGAGGTTGAATTCCTTGTTTTTTTAAATAATGAAAGGCGAGTTGAATGGCTAAAGACCGTTTGGTTTGACATCCTTGAGGATGACTCATAAATAACAGTTGACGGCGTAAAATGTGATCAGAATCTACCATCACATCATTAAATCCAACTTGCTTAGGAGGAGCAGCGGGCGGCGCAGCAAGACCGGAATCATTTTGATCAGGTTTTTTACAAATTAAAAATAGATTATCTTGGGTTTTAAATTGATTGATTAAGTTTTGATATCCCGGTTCAACGGGCAGATTTCGATAAAGATTTAATCCAATCGTTCTGGGTTTATATTCCGCAAGTTTTTGTAAAAATTGAGTGAGGATTTGATCAGAAACTGTCCAACCGCGTAATGCTTGAATATCTGTTTCTGAAGCTGTTACTAATAATAAACGATGATCTTGTTTTTCAATGGGGCGCGATCGCATCATTGCATCATAAAATTTTAATTCCCAAAAGTGTAACCATCCCCCCTGACGAATTAAACAAATTAAAACAGTAATGATTAAACTAATAAAACCGATTTTATTAATTTCGGTTAACCCAAAACTTGGCAATTGATACAGATTTTTACGATGTCTTAACTCTTGCCAACGAACGGGAATACTTGCCGGATTTTGAAAAATCACAGGCAACCAACTGCCACAGGGAAAACGATTTTCTAAGATGTATAATCGTTCTCTCGCTTGTCGCACGGCTAAATATAAAGATTGACCTTGAGAAAATTCTTGTAAAAAATGTTTTAAAAAAGTTTGTGCTACAAGATCCGGCACAGGTTCCCGCATAACAATCGTTTGGGGAATATTTAATTGAGCAAGTTCTGTGGCTAAACCCAAACCATCACAGGAATTAAAAATCGCAATTTGTAATCCTTTTTCAATCGCTTTTCTAAAGGCAGGTAATAAGGTTTTAATCGAAACTTTATCTTGATGATTAATTTTAAACGTTCCTGATTCTTCTAGGTCTTGACTTTCACTATGTCCGGCAAAAAAGAGAATATCCCAACCTTTTTCATCCCATAACGCCTGGTCTATTTGTTGTGGATCAGGTTCGATTAAAAAAAACGTTTCGGTCTGAGGTAAAGCGGTTAAAATCTTTTGATCTTCTGCAATATCAATTCCTGTTTTATTTCCTAAAATTGCTAAAATTCTGATTTTAGAACGAGAGAAAGATACTGAAGCTTTGCGAGTGTATTGGGGTTGACTCAGGGCTAATTCTGCGCGAGGATAATCATGGAAAAAATACCATAATTGCCAAGGTAAATGTCGAACTTGGAAATCAGAGGTTTCTAAAATAATCTGAATTTCATCAGTGGGTTGTAACAGAGAACGCAACTGTTGATCAATCGTACGAAATTCGACAAAATGAAGCCATTGATTAAACTGATGAATATATTGAATACAGATTTCCTGTAGTTCGACTTCGGAAACATGGGTAATATCTTCTTGTTCTAATTCAATCCGAGATGGGATTCCTAAAGTGTGATACAGTTCTTGATAAATAAACCGCCAACGTTGATAAAACCGGATCAATTCGGGTGCAGGAGGTAAACAACCTGTTATTTTAATGGGTCGAGGGTTTTCTAAATCCGATAGTCGGGCAGTTACTAAAGGAAATCCTTCGGTTAATGAACCTTTTCCTAAATCAATAATAACCAGTTTTTCCGTCATGTTTTATCAAGGCAAGGGGCATACTCTTCTCTCTGGTGTAGAGACGGGCCATGACACGTCTCTACGGAAATTAAAAAATAAATCTTTCTGTAATCGATGCGTCCCTTAAACGAACGGTAATACTAAATTGTTCTTGTGGGGTTCCTCGGAAGCGAGGAAGTTGAATATAATTATCTTGTAAACGGGATTGAACTTCTGATAAAATATCACCCGTTTCTGATAATAAAATTAGTTCAACGTTGGGCGGTAAATAACGGTCTTGGGGAGCAGGATATAACCGAACCCTAACCGCAATTCGTCCTTCTGTTTCTGGAGTTAATGCCACCCACAATACAACAGATTGACTCCCCAATTGCATTTTTAAATCAATTAATTTTGCCCCCTGAACAAAGTCTTCATCACTGCGAGATGAACTTCTTAATCCGAAAGCGGGTTGCCGATAAATAGACTGCCAAAGTCCTTCCCATTCATCCCTTAACCATAAACTTAATCGCACAGGAATTAGAAATTCTGCTGGTTGAGGTAACTGTAAATCAACTAATAATCCTTCAATGGGTTGTAACTGTCCTAAAGGTAACATTTCCTGAGTAATAGTTTTCACAAAACCTAAAATTTCTGCTGTTTTTAAGTGATCAAAAATCCGCACCACCACATATCCAATGCGGTCAATTGTTACTTCTGGAGGAATGCTTACCATTTGTTGTTTTTCCCGTACTGGACGACATTCTAAACGCCCCACTCCTTTCACCTGTAAATCGGCTACATTGGCACAAAGTTGAATAATTGGATTCCAACTATCACTGGCTTCTAATTCCGTTGCAATTTGCATCCATTCTAAATAACAATTAACGCTCCAAACGGCTAATGTATTCAGATAAACTTGTTCTCGTTTGCTTCCTTTCGGATGTCTTAATGCAAATTGTGTAGCAATATCCCTCCCTTCCTGAGATATGATAATCGGTAAGGTGTAATCTTCTAAATTAAAACGTTGATTAATCATAATTTTTTTAAGTGATTTTTCAAAATTAACACAGCAGTAATTTCTCTTTCCTGTCAACTATTCAATATATCCCTGTGACCGGGCAAAATTACGCAAAAGTTTGCGACAATTTCGTTCATAAAAGCTACTTAAGGTACTCACGGCAACTCCCAACTCCTGCGCCAGTTGTTCCCAGTTGGTTTCCGGGGGGAGGCGCCTTAAAATTAACAATTGACAGGTGATGTCTGGACGTCCGCGAACGTGCGTATTGCTTAACTCTCCTGTAACATCAGTTTGCGCCCACTGACGAACTTCTTCTAACATTGGGGGAATATCGGGAGGCGCTTCTAATGTATCAATCAAATTAATATTTTCACAGAGGGGAATATCGATAGAAATATAACGATGTTGCTGTTGTTGCTGTTTGAGGTAATAATCTTTTAATCGTCCTTTGAGATATACATTAAGCCATGTAATTACACTCGCTTTGGCTGGGTCATACTGCGCCCCTGTCGTCGCTTCACAAAGATTCAAATAAAGAAAAGTCATGGTATGTTGCCATGCGTCTTCATAGTCGCGGGTGGACTCCCGCCACAATTTACCGGATTTTTGGATGAGGCGAATAATTTGGGTAAAACCCTTACGACGTTCAACACTGGTGGGAGGGTGTTTGCAGGTTTCAGCAATGAATTGGCGGAGTTGTTCATCAAGTCCAGTCATGTCGATTTAGGATTTTAGATTTAGGATTTTGGATTCACTTTGTTTTAATGAAATAGTCGGGGAAGTTCCAATCTAAGTTAAAATTTTATCAAATAATGTCAATATTTGTTGATTCTAAAGCTTATGGGGTTCCAGACTTTCTCTTGGGGAATTGGTGTGGTTACATTATTAATGCAATTACAACTCGGCTTGATGATGCCGATGGCATTGGCTCAGTTTAATGCGGAATTAGAACAGATGTATAACAGTGCATCAGAACAGATTGATCAAGGCAATTTTACCGAAGCTATTGTTATATTAGAGAGATTATTAGCGATCACCCAACAACAAAACAATCTATTTTTAGAAGCCACCAGTTTAAATGATTTAGCCTTAGTTCACCGCAATCAAGGAAACGCAAAACTCGCTGTTCAGTTGGCAACAAAAGCCTTAACAATTTATCAACAATTAAACGATGAACGGGGTATTAGTGTAGCTTTAAATAATCAAGCCAGCGCTTATCTCAGTTTAGGTCAATATCCCCAAGCCATTCAAGGGTTTGAACAAGCTTTAAAATTGGTTCAGAAAATGGGTGAAAAGTCGGGAGAAGTTAATATATTATCGAATTTAGGCACGATTTATCGGGTTTTAGGACAGCATCGAAACTCATTATCCTACTTTCAACAAGCCTTAACGGTTATTAAGAACCTAAATGATCCTAGTACAGAAGGAATTCTTTTTAATAATATCGGTTCAGCTTATATTTATTTAGGGGAATACGAACAAGCCAAACTTGCGTTTGAGCAATCCTTAAAGTTAGCCAAACAAGAACAAGATGCTCAAGGTGTTGGTCAAGTCACGATTAATTTAGGGGCAGTTTATGAACGTTTTAAAGAGTATGATCAAGCTTTAAAATTATATCAAGAAGGCTTGCCCATAATGGAAAAAGTCGGGGATTTAGAAGCGGTTGGGCAAGCTTTGAATAATATCGGTTATATTTATTGGATTCAGAATCAATATCCTCAAGCGTTTGAGTTTTATAAAAAAGCGTTAGAAGTTCGCCGAAAAATTCAAGATAAACGGGGAGAAGCGGTAACATTAATTAATTTAGGTGTCGCTGAATTTGAAGTGGGAAAACTTGCGGAAGCTACTCAAACCCTTTATTCTGCCATTGAAACCGTTGAGTCTTTACGTCCGGGGTTAAGTGATGCCAATAAAGTTTCTTTTTTTGAAACATTATCAAAAAGTTATGGCGTTTTACAACAAGTTTTAATAGAGCAGAAACAAATTGAAAAAGCGTTAGAAATTGCTGAA
>NZ_JBJUDF010000354.1:0-15977 GCF_046067725.1 Planktothrix sp. | reverse complement strand
ATTGCAGTCACAATTCCCCGTCTACACGCTTTAAATCATTAAGCCTGAAGCTGCTCTGGGGTTAGTTATCCTAACTTATTTTAATTAATTTGATCAATGGGCTATACGAGTTTAATGATTTGCAAGGAGTTTCCAGGAATTGTTAATGGCTTGTAATACTTCGTTACATTATGTTATATTTCTTAACAAGATCATTCCAAGAGGAAACAACGATGAATCGTGGACAAGTTATCGAAGAAGGCGGACGGGCGAATATCTATGCCGTTGAACCTCGGATGTATGTGGATGACAGCGCTCGCTTTGGTTTTAATGAACATTCAGAAAAACTTAATGGTCGGTTAGCGATGATTGGTTTTGTCTCAGCTTTAGTGCTGGAAGCCTTAACCGGACATGGTGTGATCAGTTGGTTAATGAGTCTGTGAACGATTTAGATTGTCCCAAATCCTCGATAACCGTCAAGATTTGGGACTCTACCCCTTGTTAATCTTCAGTTGATCTCAATCAGTTGCTTTCTACCTGGGCTAACTTTGATCTAATAATGAGAATGATTATTATTCTCTTCAATTAGGACAGATTCTTTTATGGTGAAGGACTCAGACTGGCCAACGCTTCCGAAGCGAGGAATGCCAGTCACAATTGTGACGGGTTTTTTAGGAAGTGGGAAAACCACCGTTTTAAATCATATTCTCAGCCATGCTAATGATTTAAAGATAGCGGTTTTAGTCAATGAATTTGGCGACATTAATATTGATAGTCAGTTGTTAATACAAGGGAATGAAGATGGGATTGTAGAATTAAGTAATGGTTGTATTTGCTGCACCATTAATGAGAACTTAGTTGATGCAGTTTATCGTGTTTTAGAACGGGATGATCGCGTTGATTATATGGTCATTGAAACCACAGGAGTTGCCGATCCTTTACCGATTATTCTTTCTTTTTTAGGAACGGAACTGCGGGATTTAATTCAAGTGGATTCGATCTTAACTGTTGTGGATGCGGAAGCTTTTACACCGGAGCATTTTGAGAGTGAAGCCGCCCTTAAACAAATTATTTACGGCGACATGATTTTACTCAATAAAACTGATCTGGTTCCCCAAGACAAACTCGAAGAATTAGAGAAGTATATTAAGGGGGTAAAACCTGTGGCGAGAATTCTTCATACTCAGTACGGACAGGTTGCATTACCTTTAATTATTGATGCTCGTCTGCATCAGATTGACGCTTGGGAGGATGAGTATCACGATCATGATCATGATCACCATTCCCATCACGATCATGATCACCATAAGCATTCCCATCACCTAGAGAATGATGGTTTTGTATCCGTTTCTTTTGAAAGCGATCGCCCGTTTGATCTTAGAAAATTTGAAGCGTTTCTAAGTGATGAATTGCCATCGGAGGTGTTTCGGGCTAAAGGAATTCTTTGGTTTAGTGAGAGCGAATTGCGTCACATCTTTCAACTGAGTGGCCCTCGCTATAACATTAATGCAGAAGAATGGCAAACCTCACCAAAAAACCAAATTGTCTTGATTGGGCGAAAGCTGAATGCTGATACTGTGTGCCAAAAATTAAGCGATTGTCTCGTTTAATAGGGACGGTCGGATGCGGTGGAGAATTGCCCCCGTTTGTGTTGTTGATTTTGTTGTTAAAAATTATCAAGTTTTACTGAAGCCATGACTTTATCTTTTTCCCCAGATGATCTTCGCGATCAAGGAATTATCACTGAACATAAACCTCCGGTTTCCGAAGAAGAAATGCGTCAAGCGGTGCGGACATTACTGTTAGGATTGGGAGAAGATCCGGATCGGGAAGGACTGCGAGACACGCCGAAACGAGTGGTTAAAGCGTTGAAATTTCTGACTTCGGGTTATTATCAATCTTTGGATGAACTGCTGAATGGGGCAGTTTTTCACGAAGAAACTAACGAAATGGTGTTAGTTCGAGATATTGATTTATTTAGTTCTTGTGAACATCATATTCTGCCGATTATTGGCAAAGCTCATGTTGCTTATATTCCGAATGGAAAAGTAATTGGGTTGTCTAAAATTGCGCGAATTTGTGAAATGTATGCTCGTCGTCTCCAAGTTCAAGAACGTTTAACGGATCAAATTGCAGAAGCGTTAAACGGTTTATTAAAACCTCAAGGTGTTGCTGTTGTTGTGGAAGCGACTCATATGTGTATGGTGATGCGTGGGGTACAAAAAGCCGGGTCTTGGACTGTGACGAGTTCCATGCGAGGTATTTTTGTTGATGATCCTCGGACTCGTCAAGAATTTATGAGTTTGATCCGCCACAATCCATCTTTTCAATAGTAATTAAGAATTAAGAATTAGGGAACAGGGAAGAAACACTGATTACTGATTACTGATTTAAGGGCAGGATTTGATTTTGGGATATTGAATAAAAAGTCATGTATATACTCAGCCTGAGCAAAAAAATGCATTACCTCTTAAAACGGCGGTGGTGTCAAGACTTTTGTCTCTTAACTCCGATGCACGAGATTTTCGTTCATGATAATCGTTATCATTTTATAAAATAAGTTGTGTAGGGTTATGATGGAAACTGAAACGATGGTTCCTGTTACGGTTCTTACTGGTTACTTAGGAGCCGGAAAAACGACACTACTGAATCGGATTCTGACCTACGAGCATGGCAAAAAAGTAGCCGTGATCATCAATGAATTTGGGGAAGTGGGAATTGATAACCAACTGGTGATCGATGCAGATGAAGAAATTTTTGAAATGAATAATGGCTGTATTTGTTGTACGGTGCGGGGGGATTTGATTCGCATCATTGGTAACTTAATGAAACGACGGGATAAATTTGATCATTTGGTGATTGAAACCACAGGGTTAGCTGATCCGGCTCCCGTAATTCAAACCTTTTTTATGGATGAAGATATGCGGGAGCAAACCCAATTAGATGCGGTGGTGACGGTGGTTGATACGAAACATATCTCGCAACATTGGGACGCGGAGGAAGTACAAGAACAAATTGCGTTTGCGGATGTAATTTTGTTGAATAAAGTTGATCTCGTGGAAGCAGCTAATCTTAATGAACTAGAACAACGAATTCGGGGGATGAATGCGATGGCTAAAATTTACCGCACCCGTAATTCTGAAGTTGAGATGGATGCGATCTTAGGCGTGAATGCCTTTGATCTGAATCAAGCGCTAGAAATTGATCCCGAATTTCTGAGTGAAACGGCTCATGAACATGACGAAACAGTGAGTTCGATGGCGTTGGTGGAGTCTCAGCCATTGGATGGAGAAAAACTAAATATCTGGATGGGTGAGTTATTAAGAACTCATGGGCCAGATATTTTTCGGATGAAAGGAATTCTGAATATTGCGGGAGAGGAACATCGGATGGTGTTTCAAGGGGTGCATATGTTCTTTGATGGGAAAGCGGATCGGCTTTGGAAGCCAGGAGAAACCCGTAAAAGTGAATTAGTGTTTATCGGTCGCCATTTGGAAGACATGAGTTTAACGGAAAGTTTCCGAGCTTGTGTGGTGAATTAATATGCCCAAAAAGCAAGATCTGTTAGAACTACAGTGGAGTTCTTCGCTGTCGGAATATGTGACGGCGATCGCTTGGTCTAACCAAGGTCAAACCTTGGCAGCAAGTTCGGCGTCTGGAGAAATTGTCATTTATCACGGAGACAGTGGGGAAGCGATTCAATTACAGGCGGGTTGCGGTCAATCCATTAATTGCTTAAGCTTCTCGGTGAATGGGGAGTTTTTGGCAACAGCCGGACAGGAGGGGATTGTTCGGATCTGGCAGATGGATACGAATCCGCCCCAGTTGTGGAGTGAATTAGAATATCAGCGAGTCTGGATTGATCGCTTGGAATGGCATCCTCAAGATCCTGAACTGGTGTTTAGTTTGGGTCGCTATGCACAGGTGTGGAATGTTCCAACCAAAGAGATTCTAACAACGTTGAATTTTGAATGGTCATCGGTGCTGGATTTAACTTGGCATCCTCAAGGGAAGGATCTAGCGCTGAGTGGGAATCAAGGGATTAAGATCTGGAAGCGAGAGGATTGGGATAACGATCCGCAGGTTTGGCACACGGGGACGGTGAATCAAGCAATCGCTTGGTCGAGTGATGGTGATTATTTGGCATCGGGAAATCGGGATCGGACGTTGTTGGTTTGGCAATGGGGGAATCCTTATCCTTGGCAAATGCAGGGGTTTCCGGGTAAAGTGGGTCAACTGGCTTGGTCAAAACCGACAGCCCAACTCAAAACTCCTCTGCTGGCGACGATGAGTTCAACGGCGGTTGTTGTTTGGCAGAAAAGTGTTGATGAGGCGGTAGGTTGGGAGGCCAAGGTGTTAGACTGGCATACTCAGAAGGTGAATGCGATCGCGTTTAAACCGGGGTCATTGCTGTTGACATCGGCGTCAGAAGATGGTCGAGTTTATTTATCGCAAAATACGAACCGGGTTGGTCAAATGTTAAAGGGCGCGCCTCAAGGGTTTTCTTGTCTAAACTGGGATCCTCAAGGTCGATACTTAGCTGCTGGGGGGCAACATGGAGAGGTGTTAGTTTGGACAACAAGCCGTCGGGGTCAAGGATTCGGCTAGGTAGATCAAGGAAAGGAAGTTATCTCCAATAGGGTCTTCCTTTCCAGAATAAACCGATTAAAATGCCCATAATGGTGATTTGAGAGGTACTTAATAAGATGATGGGAGTTAAAATAGATTTATAGAGGAATAACGCGATTAATAAACACAGGAATAATACCCATAAACAGGTTGTATTGAGATAAACAGCAGAACGACGAATTTCGATTAAATAAATGGATAATGCCCCCACACCAACGCCGACGGCTAATAATACTAATAATCCGAATGGAGGCGCGTATAAAATTGCCATCATTCTTTTGATGGGTCGGGAGTGGGTAACGCCCCAAATGAGTATAATTTCTGCGATCGCGGTGATTAAATAAGTGAGAGCGACACTTTGTAGCAACGATGACCAAGGTAAGTTTTTGAAACGTTGGATAAACTTATTCATAGGGAAGATTTATTCTTTCAACCTAAAGATAGCTTAATCTAATGATTAATCAACTTGGAGAGGAGAAACCTGTGGAAACATCGATTAACTGTGCAGAAGCCTGCGTCAATGGCTGTATTTTAGGGGATCAATGTCCCAATCGAGAATATATTCCAGCTACTGAAAACTTTATTAGTAACACATCCTTAGATCAAATGTTAGAAATAGCAGAGGAGGCGATTCGCAAAAAAAGAATGCAGCCACCTACCTGGGTTTTACCCGATTTATCGGATTAAGTAAAGAGTCTCAGGTTTGAGCTTCTGGGTTTTAGGTGTAGGTGATGTTTGTTTCCTACACCCAACCTTTAAACTGGGCCTAAAGGCTTCTAACTTCTTGCTCTAAAGCAACAGTTTCATCAGGATTAAAAGATTGTGTTAAATAGAAAGGATAAGTGATAGAAGACTTAAGTTGAAGATGATTGATAATAACCCCAATACAAGGCATCCGATAGGTATCGAGTTGATCTAGTATTTTTCTAAAAACGGTTTTATGGGTTTTATGAACAGCCGCAACGAGAATCAGACCATCTAAATATTCCGACAAGAAAATAGCATCATTATATTGATGCAATTCCGCAGTATCATAAATCACTAAATCATAAGTTTGTTGCAAGGTCTCAACAAGATTTTGCATGGACTCTGAACCTAATAACTTAAAAGTATTTGCATAGGGAACACCGGCGGTTAAAATAAAGAGATTTTCAGATAAGGTTGTTCGTTGAATGACCGAATTGAGTGTAGCTTTCTCCGTTAATAAATCACTGAGACCTTTTTGATTAGAGACTCCTAAAACGGCATGAAGTTGGGGATAACGTAAATTAGCATCAACTAATAATACACGCTGTCCCATATTCGCAATTGTTTGTGCTAAGTGTAAGGCAATAGTTGATTTACCATCCTTAGATTCCGCCGAACAAATCCCAATAGAGCGAATTAAAGAATCGGCATACAGAAATCGAATATTAGCATAAACGTTATCAAAAGCGTGCAAAAATTCCGTCATTTTTTCTAACGAGCGACGTTGAGATTTTGCTAACCTTGACTCCTCCGACTTTTTATCAACTTTTAATTTAGAAGGAGCCGAAAAATTTTCGTACCGAGGAATTTCTCCTAAAAGAGGAACTTGAACCCAATCGGTGAGATCTTCTTTGGTATAAAAAATATTGCGAATTCGTTCTAAAAGAATTGATAATCCGATTCCCAATCCCAGTCCAGCACCTAATATCATGATCATGGTTTTCGTTGGGCTTTCAGTTTCTGAACCTATGGGAACACCTTTGGCATCGGAAACTAGACTAGGTTTAGCAATGACTTCCCAAGGGATATTATTTTGGGCTACTTCAATTCTTAATTTTTCTCGTTCATCTAAAAATATATTCAGTCGTTTATTGGTTAAATCAAGCTGTTGCTGAATGTCATTATATTCCCGAACAAGACCTGGAAAAAGTTGAGCTTTTTGAGCGACAGTATTCAGTGCTTGATTTAATCCTTGTAAGCGAACTTCTAAGGATTTGATTTGAAGATCTGTATCGATCAGTTGTGCAATTAATTTTTGGCGGATAGACGTTTGAAAAGACATGATAGAGGAACTGTCTTGCAGTTTTGTTAACTTTTCTCCCAAAATGCTTTCATTTTCTTTTTGTAACAAATTCAATAAATTAGCTTTTTGTTCCTTTAATTGTTTCAGTTCTGGGCTATTCAAATTGTAGGTAGCAGACTGAATTGCAATTTGCGTTTCAACAGTTTGTAAATTATTCAAGATTTGTTGACGAAATGGGCTTTCACTTAATGCCGAAGCTGCC
This sequence comes from Planktothrix sp., assembly GCF_046067725.1. Classification (NCBI taxonomy): domain Bacteria; kingdom Bacillati; phylum Cyanobacteriota; class Cyanophyceae; order Oscillatoriales; family Microcoleaceae; genus Planktothrix; species Planktothrix sp. The sequence goes on along the minus strand of NZ_JBJUDF010000354.1, from coordinate 9,117 downwards.
ACCGCTTCTTCAGGGGTAAATGTTAATTGCGTTTGCAGATATTGATATAAAGCTTTAAATTCTTGAAGTTGTCTATTAGTTTCTTTGCTTTGATTTTCCAGACTACGAACTTGGTCATATAAGACTTGTCCTCCTGCTATGGGGTCAAGTAACTCATACTGTTGTTGAATTTTTTGGAGCTTTCCTCGCTCTTCATTGGCTCGTTTTTGTAACTGGGGTAATTGCTCATCAATAAATTGTACACCTTGACTAATCCGAGTTTTCCGTTCATCTAAACTATATTTTAAGTATTTTTCTGCCGTTTTTTGTAAGATAAATAAAATTTGATCTGGATCTTCTCCTTCATAAGAAACTTCTAATATTTTAGTTTGGTCGTTACGACTTTTACTATTTACAACCCGTTCCAATTTTAAGTTTTTAGCTAAAGTACCCACTTTAAATTTAGGATAACGAGTTTGAATTTGTTCAGCAATACTATTTAAAATTTCAGGACTGGTCAAAATTCTAATTTGTGTCGCGTAATCCAGCGTAAAGTATTTATCGTTGGGTTGTCCATCGGTACGAGTAAATGTTAAAGGATCGGCTAATTTATCTTCAGTCGTTACAGGTTCAACTAACAATTGGAAATTGCCTTCATAAGTGGGTGGATTAGGTTCACCGATCAAAGGGAAACCCACAATTGTTGTGATTCCAGCCATTCCAATAACAAGAACAATATTTCGTTTTAATGTCCTCAAAATTGGGCGGATACCCCCACTGCCTTTTTTGACAATTCCTTCTTGTAGGCTATCAGAACTTTGAATGTCTTGTTGCATAGCGATTCTATACCCCAGCTAATGTTTAAACTACTGTTTCTTGTGTTCTCCTCACGCGCTCATTTCTGATCTTAAACCTTCCCTGGACGAAAGCTATTTGTTAATCACTGTTGCTATTACTATTAGGAATTAACCGATCAAAGAAATTATACAAGCCAAATAAATTAGAGATTGGTGATAGCAATTCTGTCGTTTGATCGGTCACTTTAGTCACCCAAGAACGAGCAACAACAATCACATCATTATGATGCAAGACCGGGTTATTTTCATCGGTATTTCCCAAGGCAAAATTGACTCGAATTTTTCTGCGAGTTACAGAACCATTAGGATTCAGACGAATGAGTTCCACTGAGTGTTGATTAGCGCGGCGAAGATTGAAACTCCCGGCGGCTAATAATGCTTGATTGAGGGGGGTATTAGGAGGAATTTGGATTAAACCTGGTCTAGCAATCTCCCCAACAATATTAACGCCAATACTAGCTCGTGAAAAGCTGGCATTACTTAACTGTTCAAACTCAGTCGGATCAGGAGTTGTGGCTTTAGGAATAATAATTGTATCTCCCTGTTGTAAATAGAGATCTTGGTTAATATCTCCTGATTGCAACAGTTTCCAAAGATCCACTTTTGTAGTTTGTATTCCAGTTTTAGTGAGACGTTGGACTTCAATATTGCGAACATCCGCCATATAAGTAATTCCTCCAGCCGTTTGAATCGCGCGAGTGACGGTCGGTAATTCGGTTTTGACAATTCTTAGTCCTACTCCTCCACTGCCGGTATCAATTCCTCCGTCTTGATTCAAGGAATAAGCACCCGGACGAGCGACTTCTCCGACCACGACCACTTGAATCGATTGACTCGGAGGTGTTGATAAACTCGAAGACACGATCTGACGGACTTGAGCTGGCTCGAAGTTGGTGAGGGTTGGAATAAAAATACTGTCTCCATCTCGGAGAATCGGATCTTGGTTTAAATCTCCTTTATCTAATAATATTCCTAGATTGATTGTGACAACGGGTTGACGAGGATCAGCACGTCGTAGTTGCACTAAAGTGAGATTAGCTGATTGGGTAATCCCTCCGGCGGTTTGAATGGCTTGGCTGAGTCGAGCAAATTGTTGACCATTAGATAAATTATAGGAACCGGGACGACTGACTTCACCCGCAATCGCAATTTGTACAGGACGAGGTGCGATTAAATTAACCGTAATCATCGGTTGTCGGAGTATATTGGAATATCTTTGAGCAATGATGGTTTGAGTTTGGGGAATGGTTAAACCCACAACAGAGAGTGCCCCAATTCCTTGCAAATTAATGGTTCCATCCGTCAGTACCAATTGTTCACCACTATATTGTTGTACACCGAACACATTCACTTGAATGCGATCGCCGACTCCTAATAGATAAGGGAAATCCTGAGGCGGATTTTCTAAGCCCTGTTCAGGTGGTGGAGGAGCGGAATTCACTTGGGGAGGGATCTGTGCCTTAACAGTTAGGGTGGAGATCGCGGGAACTCCTAAACCTAAAATTAAGTAAATCAGGGAACAACTAACACATCGAGAAAACATATAATAATTTAGATGCCAATTAAAAAATAGACCGATCAATCAAGTAATCTAGCACGTTCCAAATTTTGACTTCAGTATTTTTTGATTTCTAATCATAGCTTATCCTATTCATCCCAATTCGACTCTAGCTTAAGTCAAGTCTTCTGTGATCTAGCACCAATAATAGCAAGGATGCACCCTAAATGACCTAATCTGGCTATAAGGAGCAAGCCTAAATCAAAGCTAAGGCAAGGAATTCTGCTGCCTTGTTGTTGTTTTAAATCTTTTAAACTTTTGCAGGTCTAGCCACGAGAATAACGCCTATTAATCCTAAAAAATGTAAAAAACTGTAAAACTTCTGTAAAGTTTTTCTGACAAAGGAAGGTTAATGACTTTAAGGTTAGGGTGAAAAAAGATATGATAACCCTTTAACCCCTTTAAAATTGATTCCGACTGATGAGCCTAGCAATTCTACTCACGATTGGATTAACACTGATGACTGTGGCTTTAGCCATTCCCATCTTAGTGTTTTTGATTGAATGTATTGCTGCATGGATTCAGAAAGATCAACACCCGCAAATCCTGAACACTGCTGTTCCTCAAATTGCGATTTTAATTGCTGCCCACAATGAAGAATTCGGCATTGAAGCGACATTAAACACGATTCTACCTCAAGTTAATTTTAAACATCAAGTGATCGTAATTGCCGATAACTGCACCGATGCCACAGCCTCCATCGCTCGTCAATTGGGAACAACGGTGTTAGAACGTCAGGATTTAAACCATCAAGGCAAAGGCTATGCTTTAGATTATGGTTTAAGCTTTTTAGCCCAAAATCCACCGGATGTGGTCGTCATGATCGATGCAGATTGCCATATTGAGTCCGGTTCTATTGCTAAAATTGCTCAACAGGCGATGGTTAAACAGCGACCTATCCAATCCATGTATTTAATGGAAACGCCCCAAAATCCAACTCCCAAAGATTCTATTTCCGCCTTTGCGTTTTTAGTTAAAAATTGGGTTCGTCCTCAAGGATTAGCTCGGTTAGGATTTCCCTGTCTGCTAACGGGGACTGGAATGGCATTTCCTTGGTCAGTGATTTGTCAAGTATCCCTAGCGAGTTCTAATCTGGTAGAAGATATGCAACTGGGGATTGATTTAGCATTATCAGGAGCATCTCCTCTATTTTGTGAAGACGCTAAAACCTTGGGAATTTTACCTATCCAAGAAACCGCAGCCACAACTCAAAGAACCCGTTGGGAACATGGACACTTAAACACCTTATTGACTCAAGTTACACCCTTGATAGTCGCTTCTATTCGTCAACAACGCCTGGATTTATTAGCAATTGCGTTAGACCTTTGTGTGCCTCCCTTAGCTTTATTAGTTCTGTTATGGACTGCGACTTTAATTGCCAGTATCGGGGTGGCAATCTTCAATATTTCTGTCTTCCCCTTCTACTGTTTAGCTTTTGAAGGAATACTATTATTAATTGCCATTCTTCTAACTTGGTTTAAGTTTGGTCGTTCGATTCTATCCTTAAAAACGTTGCTGAGTATTCCCTTTTATATTCTGTGGAAATTACCGATGTATTTTAATTTCTTGAAAAAACCCCAACAGGAATGGGTCAGAACTCAACGAGATACAATTCCCTCTTCAGAAGCTTAATTTCTAAACGTTAATCGACACCCCTGCATCGCCTTAAACCGCATGAAACTTGCTTATCTAATTAATCAATATCCAAAAGTTAGTCATAGTTTTATTCGTCGAGAAATCTTAGCCGTTGAAGCTCAAGGAATAGAGATCAGTCGGTTCTCAATTCGTTCTTTGGAATCCGAATTAATTGATCCCGCCGATCAACAGGAATTTGAAAAAACTCGGTTTATTTTAAAAGTTGGAATTTGGGGTTTACTGAGTCATTTATTACAAGTCGGACTCACCCATCCTCAACGTTTATGGCAAGCTGGATGGTTAGCATTAAAAATGGGTTTGGGTTCAGAACGAGGTGTTTTTCTACACGGTATTTATCTCGCTGAAGCTTGTGTTTTATTCCATTGGTTATCTCAAGACCAAATTGACCATCTTCATGTTCATTTTGGCACTAATTCAGCCACCGTTGCCTTATTATGTCATGTTTTAGGCGGCCCCCCTTATAGTATGACGATACATGGGCCGGAGGAATTTGATAAAGTAGGGGCGATCGCATTACCCGAAAAAATCAAACGCGCTAAATTTGTAGTCGCCATTAGTTCCTTTGGAAAAAGTCAATGTCAACGCTGGTGTAATTATCAAGATTGGTCAAAAATTCAGATTGTCCATTGTGGTGTTGATCCGCTATTTTTAGACTATTCTTTTGTTGAATTACCTTCAGAACGTCGTTTAGTTTGTGTCGGTCGTTTAAGTGAACAAAAAGGTCATTTATTATTAGTAGAAGCCGTTAGTCAACTGATCAAGGCTGGATTTGAGTTTAAATTAATTTTTGTGGGAGACGGCCCCTTAAGAAATGAGATAGAACAATTAATTAATCGTTTAGGGTTAGAAAATTATATTGAAATAACAGGTTGGGCAACCAATACTCAAGTGCAACAACAGATTTTATCCTCCCAAGTGTTTGTATTACCCAGTTTTGCGGAAGGCTTACCCGTTGTTTTGATGGAAGCCTTAGCGTTATCTCGTCCGGTGATTAGTACCTATATTGCAGGAATTCCCGAATTAGTCGAACCTGGAAAAAATGGTTGGTTAGTTCCTGCGGGATCTTTAGACGATTTAACCCAAGCGCTCAAAACCGCTTTAACAACTCCTATAGAAGAATTAACAACCATGGGCAAATTCGGAGCTCTGAAAGTGGCTGAACATCACAATATCAACCTTGAAGCCCAAAAACTGATTCGCTTATTTCAAGGGGACTCAATCCTCAATCCCCAACTTAAACCGTAAGGGGTTGTCAATCCAGAAAAGGTGTGTTATATTAATAAATTGTGCGGGCGATTAGCACAGTGGTAGCGCACTTCCTTCACACGGAAGGGGTCACAGGTTCAAATCCTGTATCGCCCATTTAGACGATAATCCTGTAAACCCTTCAGTGTAAAGCAACTGCCCTACCACTGTAGTAATCACCCCTCATTGCGTACAAAGCAAATATTCTTTCATTGTACGCAATCACAAGAACAAATGAGCAAGGAATCAGAGTGGAAAACCCGACAACAGAGGATTAACACTAAACTTAGGTTAGTCAATCCCCAGTGGACGATTATCCAATATCGAGAGGGGTTAGATACTTCCACGCTTCAACATCATGCTGTTGAGGAATATCCCACAGCAAACGGCCCTGCGGATTATGCGTTATTTGTGAAAGGGCAACTTCAGGGTATTATTGAAGCTAAAAAAGTATCTGTTGGCGCACAAAATGTCCTTGAACAAGCAAAACGCTACTCACGAGGTTCTTTTGAGGGTGTAGGAAATTGGCGGGGTTATCGAGTTCCTTTTCTTTACTCGACTAATGGAGAAATCATTTATTTTTTAGATATTAGAAACGAACGGAATATCTCTCGAAAAATCACAAATTTCCACACTCCCGATGCTTTAACAGAAAAATTTGAAACTGATCAAACTGCAAGCTATACTCGATTACAAAATACTCCCATCCAACGCATTGATAGGCTGCGACCCTACCAAAAAGATGCGATCGCAGCAACAGAAACAGGAATCATCCAAGGTAAACGCGCTTTACTGGTTGCTATGGCGACGGGGACAGGGAAAACCTTTGTTACAGTCGCCCAAATTTATCGGCTTTTAGAAGCTAAAGTTGCCAAACGGATTTTATTTTTAGTTGACCGCAGAGCTTTAGCAGCGCAGGCGGTCAGAACCTTTGCTTCCTTTAATACCCCCAGGGGAAATAAATTTAATCAAGAATACGAGATCTATAGTCAACGGTTTCGGCGAGAAGATTTTGGCGAAGATGAACCATTTGATCCGCAAGTTTTACCGAGTTCTTATTTAACAGCCCCTCAAGCGAATCATACCTTCGTTTATGTTTCAACCATTCAACGGATGAGCATTAATCTGTTTGGGAAAGGTAGCATTGATCCGGCTGAAGATGGAGATCTTGAGGATGAAGGAGATGCCGAAAAATTAGATATTCCGATTCATGCGTTTGATTTAATTATTGCGGATGAATGTCATCGAGGATATACTGCCAAAGAAACCAGCACTTGGCGAAATACTCTTGATTATTTTGATGCGATTAAAATTGGATTAACCGCAACTCCAGCCACCCATACCTTATCTTTATTTAAAGAGGTAATTTATCGTTATACCACTGAACAAGCGATCACCGATGGTTATTTAGTAGATTATGAAGCAGTTTATATCAATTCTAAGATTCGCATCAATGGAGCGTTTCTGCGAGAAGGAGAACAAGTCGGCGTAGTTGATACCGAAACCGGACAGGAGATCTACGACGAGTTAGAAGATGAACGAGAGTTTTCAACAACCGATATAGAACGTAAAATTACAGTACCGGATAGTAATCGAAAAATTATTCGAGAAATTGCGACTTATGCAGAAAAGCATGAACAAGAAACGGGGAATTTTCCGAGAATTTTAATTTTTGCGGTTAATGATTTACCCCATCGATCCCATGCGGATCAAATTGTTGGAATCTGTAAAGAAATTTTTGGGAGAGGCGATGATTTTGTTCAAAAAATTACCGGAAGTCCGAGTGTTGATCGACCTTTGCAAAAAATTCGAGAATTTCGCAATCGTCCTCAACCTAAAATAGCCGTAACCGTTGATATGTTGACAACGGGGGTCGATATTCCAAGTTTAGAATTTGTCGTGTTTATGCGTCCGGTCAAATCTCGGATTCTCTGGGTGCAAATGTTAGGACGGGGAACAAGGCTTTGTGATGAAATTAATAAAACTCACTTTAAAATTTTTGATTGTTTTGGTGGTTCTTTGATAGAATATTTTGCTAAAACAACGGATTTTAATATCGAACCACCGCGCAAAGATCCAGTTCCAGTTAAGACTGTAATTCAGAAGATTTATCAAAATATTGACCGAGATTATCAGGTGAAATCTTTAGTCAAGCGTTTCCAACGAATTAACCGAGGGATGAGTGATGAGGCGCGACATCTGTTTGCAAATTATATTCCTGATGGGGATATGGGTAGATTGGCAGGGGAGTTAACCCAAAAAATTGAGCAGGATTTTACGAATACTTTTAAACTCTTGCAAAATCAAGGATTTCAAGATTTATTAGAAAATTATCCAAGAGCTAAACAGAGTTTTATTATTGCTTATGAACAGGAAGATACTGTTACCTCTGAAATTAAAATTCAAGGACAAAAACCTGAAGATTATTTAGACAGTTTTTGCCGTTTTGTCCGAGAAAATCCTGAACAGATCGAAGCGATCGCAATTTTACTACAACGCCCGAAAGATTGGAAACCAGAAGCCCTCAACGAACTACGGGAAAAACTGGGGCGAAACCAGTTTCGAGAACCAGATCTTCAACGGGTGACTCAGTTGGTGCATAATAAAGCTTTAGCGGATATCATCTCAATCGTGAAACGGGCTGCCCGTGCTGAGGAACCGATTTACACGGCGACGGAGCGAGTAGACAAAGCGATCGCATCTGTGATGGTGGGTAAGTCGTTTACTGAGGAGCAGTTGAAATGGTTGGGTTATATCCGAGAGCATTTGATCCAAAATCTCACAATTGAGATAGATGATTTTGAATATGCGCCAATTTTTGAACGAGTTGGGGGTAAAGGAAAGGCGAAAAAAGTGTTTTTAGATGGACTGGAAGCATTGATAGAAGAAATTAATGCTGCGATTGCTGCTTAATTCTGTTAGGTTGTCATCCTGAGTGAAACGAAGGATCTCGGAGATTCTTCACTGCGTTCAGAATGACAGTTGAACGTTGTCATCCTGAGTGAAACGGAGGATCTCGGAGATTCTTCACTGCGTTCAGAATGACAGTTGAACATTGTCATCCTGAGTGAAGCGAAGGATCTCGGAGATTTTGAGCGGTGGTAACAGTTTCTTTCACTACACTCAGGATTTAAAATGACATTGAGGCTGTCATTTTTCCTATGAATACAAAAGAGTATTATGTCTACATCATGACCAATAAATCTGGAACTCTTTACACAGGTGTTACCAATAATCTACAACGTAGGGTATATGAACACAAAAATAAACTTATACCTGGATTTACTTCTAAGTACAATATCAATAAACTGGTTTATTGGGAAGAAACTTCAGATGTTACAAGTGCGATCGCTCGTGAGAAACAAATAAAAGGCTGGACAAGAGCTAAAAAAATTAGTTTAATTCAGTTACAAAACCCACAGTGGATTGATTTAAGTTTTGATTGGTTTAAGGAATAATATTAATGACATTGCAATTGTCATCCTGAGACTCAGGTTGTCATCCTGAGCGAAGCGAAGGAACTCAGAGATTGTTCACTTCGTTCACAATGACATTGCAATTGTCATCCTGAGTGCAACGAAGGATCTCAAAATTAGGTTTTAAAATAAAATTATTATGTCTGATGTTGTTAATAAATTGTGGGGTTTTTGTCATACCCTGCGCCATGATGGAATCGATTATGGCGACTATATTGAACAATTGACTTATCTGCTATTTCTGAAAATGGCTGATGAGAAGGGAATTGATATTCCTAGAATTAAGATTTTTAGGGATAAAAGCAAATGGGAAGACAGAACTAACCTTGAGTCAAACTCAACTCAG
>NZ_JBJUDF010000353.1:0-15966 GCF_046067725.1 Planktothrix sp. | reverse complement strand
TCTAACTTTAAATTCAAGAACCAGCATTTATGTCACCTGTATCGACCTAAACCTAATCTAACACAAGTTTCTGTTTTTGTGCAAAGTGTTAAAATATCGTGCTACGCTGGGTATGTTGCTCGGTTTTTCATCTCACCGTTACACCCTTTGGGTTAACGGGAGTCTTCAAACCGAGATCTTAGATAAAAAAAGATAGAAACAAGGTAATCTTGCCTCTATCTTTTTTATGATTAATACTTAAACGGGCTAGGAGGGATTCGAACCCCCGACACCGTGGTCCGTAGCCACGTGCTCTAGTCCACTGAGCTACAAGCCCTTGCCAGTTCCAAACAACAACCCCGGTGACAGGATAAACTGTTTAACGAGGGTGTTTTTTTCACCGCTTTCTTATATTAACATAGTTTTCCCAAATGGCAAGCAATTTTTTTGAAAATTTTTCTGATCGCCTTACCCACCTGGATGAGACGGGGGAAGCCCGGATGGTGGATGTTTCCGAGAAGGTCGCCACCCGTCGTCAAGCCATCGCTGGGGGACAAGTGCGGATGTTACCCACAACTTTTGCCGCCATTGAAGCGGGAAACGCCCCCAAAGGAGATGTTTTAGGGACAGCTAAACTTGCGGGAATCATGGCGGCTAAACAAACGGCCCAGTTAATTCCTTTGTGTCATCCCTTACCGTTAAGTAAAATTGAGGTTCAAATTTTGCCCGACCCCGAATTACCTGGGTATCAAATTCAAGCAGAAGTGATTACCAAAGCGGAAACCGGAGTGGAAATGGAAGCGTTAACGGCCGTTTCTGTGGCTGCATTGACCTTATATGACATGGCGAAAGCTTTAGAAAAGTCGATTGTGATTGAGTCAATTCGCCTATTGAGTAAAACCGGGGGAAAATCAGGAGACTACCACCACTAGATAGAAGAAGTCAAGCTTCATTCAGCCTAAAATAGAAGAGAATTATCTTGGGAATTGACTATCTATGCCTCCTCGTTGGCCCCGTAAACCTGATCGCAAAGATCCCGCTTATCGTCGTTTAGATGATCGGATGAATTTTGCCATCCATGTTGCTATTTTTGCGGCGATTAATTCGGGTTTATGGTTTTTCCATAATTTGCAATCGGCTGATTGGTCTTGGTTAACTGGATTTACTGGGATTTGGTTACTGATGATCGCCCTTCATGGCATTTATATTTTTGCGATCGCTGACTATTCTCCTGTATCTTCAAATCGATAATATTCTGGTTAACGGTTAACCGTTAACCCTTAATAATTTAGGAGCTTAAGTATGTCTGTTTTAGATACAACAAACCTTGAAAAATTAGCGGCTGAAATTGGAGAAAATATCTATATTGATGTCGCCAAATGGCATCTCTATTTAGCTGAAGCTCATCTACATACTCAATTAGCTGAACAACTCTATCCCCTATTAGAAGGCGGAGACTTTACCGAAAGTGAAGTTCAACAAGTGCTGCAAAAAGTGTATGTTAATTTAGGCGGAGGCAAACAAACAACCTCTCTTGTCAATTTAATTCCGAATACAGGAATTCAAGAATTAATCAGAATTCTAAAAGACTTCCAAGAAGAAATGTAACTCGTTGTGAGGGCTTCAGCCCTCTCTCAACGTAAGAGTTGAGAGTCTAGTCATCTGCACCAATATTTCCAAATTAAAAACCATGATTGAACTTTACTACTGGCCTACGCCTAACGGTCATAAAATCTCGATTTTTTTAGAAGAAACTGGATTAGACTATCAAATTATTCCAGTAAATATTGGGGCAGGTGATCAATTTAAACCTGAATTTCTCAAAATTGCGCCCAATAATCGAATGCCTGCTATTATTGATTTTAATCCGATTGATGAGGGTGAACCTTTATCTATCTTTGAATCTGGGGCTATTTTAATTTATTTAGCGGAAAAAACTGGACAATTTTTCCCTCAAAATTGGCGTGATCGAAAAACCGTTTTAGAATGGCTATTTTGGCAAGTGGGAGGACTAGGGCCAATGGCGGGACAAAACCATCATTTTACCCAATATGCACCGGAAAAAATCCCTTATGCCATTGATCGTTATGTCAAAGAAACCAATCGTTTATATGGGGTATTAAATCGTCAATTAGAAGGACGAGATTATATTGCAGGAGATTATTCAATTGCCGATATGGCTTGTTATCCTTGGATTGTTCCTTATGAAAAACAACAGCAAAATTTAGATGATTTTCCTCATTTAAAAGCTTGGTTTGATCGAATTCAATCTCGTCCGGCGGTGATGCAAGCTTACGAAAAAGGACAATCCTATTCTTCGGGTGTAACCTTGACGGATGAAGCCAAAAAAATTCTTTTTGGTCAAAGTGCAAAAACGCTAAAAATAGGGAACAGGGAACAGGGAACAGGGAATTAATATAAAATCCTGAAAAGTATGCTACAAAAGGCAATGGGTAATTACGAATTACGAATAGGGAAGCGACACTCTGGCAATGGGCAATTTTTACGGCTTCACGCGCTCTCTAATTATCTGTAGCACAGATTTAAGGATTTCATATAAGAATTATTTCCCCCTCACCTTTGCTGAAAAGGCGTTGGGGGAGAGGAGACATAATTCCTAACGTAATAAGGTTTTAAACAACTTAATTCCGTCAGTATTTCCTAACATTGGATCAGAAGCCCGTTCGGGGTGAGGCATCATTCCTAAAACATTGCCTTGACGGTTACAAATTCCAGCAATATTATTTAAAGAACCGTTAGGATTTTCTTCGGGTTTTGGAGTTTTATCGGTTCCATATCGAAATAGAACTTGGTGATGATCTTCTAATTCCGCTAAGGTGTTTTCATCCGCATAATAACAGCCTTCCCCATGAGCAATGGGTAAATTGATAACTTCCCCTGTTTCATACTCAGAAGTCCAGCTAATATGATGATTAACCACCGTCAAAGGAACAGACTCACAAATAAAATGTAAATCCCGATTTCTAACTAATGCACCGGGTAATAATCCCGCTTCTGTTAAAACTTGAAATCCGTTACAAATTCCCAGGACAAATTTACCTTGGTTGGCGTGTTCAATCGTTGAACGCATCACGGGAGAAAAACGCGCGATCGCACCGCAGCGCAAATAATCTCCATAACTAAACCCTCCCGGAATCACGACGACATCAATATCCGATAAATCCGTATCTTCATGCCAAACCATGCGGGTTGGTTGTCCTAATAATCCTTGAGTCACCCAGGCTACATCTCGATCGCAATTAGAACCCGGAAAAACAATAACGCCAAATTTCATAATTGATTGATTCGTTAATTACAAATATAACATTGGAAGTCAAAGCTACGATATTAACTGACTATTTATGTTAATAATAGCATACTTTTTTACCGATTAGAACATTAATCATTATTGATTTATTGTTGAATAAACGAGTTGATCAAAAATTAGATTAAACTGCTTTTTGATCAACTCACCTATTCAGAAATCAAGCGGTAATGGCTGCTACTTCCGTTAGATCAAACCGATAGATTTCAATCACAGGATTTGCCAACAATTGATCGCAAATTCGGTCAAGTTGGGTTTTAGCTTCTGCTTCATTTGTTGCAGAAAGCGTCATTTCTATATATTTACCAATTCTAACCTGTTCAACATTGTCATATCCGAGATGTTCAATGCCAGATTTAACCGCCACGCCTTGAGGATCAAGAACAGAAGGACGGAGGGTAATATAAATTCGAGCTTGGTAGTGATGGGTCACAACAATCCCTACTTAAACTGCACAGAATTGATTATCCCTCAAATTAGAAGAAATGAACCTGTCAGTCTATTTTTCCGTCAGTATAGTTTGAAGACGCTTTACTGAATTGAGGAGTCATCAACCATGAAATTAGGTCGTTTTACGTCGATGGGATGGGTTTTGAGTCTGATTGTAGCCTTAGTACCCCATGCTGTCGCTCATTCACAACAAATTAGCCCTGGAGGTTCTCTTTCCTTGTCAGGAACCTCTGGAGGGCCTGTCAATAGTCAAGATTGTGGGTTTATTGCTCAAACCCCAAATCATGTCATTCAGATTACCGAGGATTTACCTTATTTTCGAGTCCTGGTGACAACATCGGGCTCACCGACATTATTAATTGATGGCCCGACAGGACGTTACTGTATGTTACCAGAAGGTTCGGCTAATAGTGGAGTTTTACAATATTCGGGTTATGGAACTAAAGGGAATTATAACATTTATATCGGTGATCGTCAACAAAATCAAAATCCTTATCGGTTATCAATTACAGATAGAAAATAGCCATCCTGAACCGGGAAAATTGCTAAATCTTAATCAGATCAATAAGAGTTGTTATGATTAAAATAGCGATCGCATTTAATCAATACTGGTGCCTGAGAGCCTCGCTTCCGCAGCCGACAAGGGATGAATTGAAGAATTACGCTATTTTATGCTAAACAATCCCGAATTGGAATTTGTACCTCACTATATTTTAAATTTTCAGGAGTCATGGGAGAATGATAAAATAATCGACGAGGAGAACCGATCATTTCATATTCTGGATGTTGTTGTAACCAATTTTTTAACCGTTGTAAATGAACTTGATAACTCTCCCAAGTATAAGCACCTTGAATACCAATACTCACCACTTTCATACTTGGAGTATCCATAACATTAACATTTGATTCTATTTGTTGGGGAGTAATTTCAGGATGAGAATACAGGAAAGAAACCTCAGCTTGATTGATCGATTCAGACTTTTGTAGATACCGAGCTTCTACAGGAGTTGTCATGGCAATATTATTACTGCTAATATGCTGAAATAAGGGATTAAAAGCTTGGCGAGTGGCTTGAGTTAAATCTCCTTGATGTAAATACGTGACCCCGCGATAGGCAGGATATTGTTTAACTTCAATTACTCCGACAGGAGTAGGGGCAGGAAATCCTTGTGGTAAAGATGCCATAATCTTAAAATTAGGGTGGGCTATACCCACCTCAAAACAACAATTTAAGCCGAAAGTTTGATTAATAAATTTGCTACTTTAGCCCCTAAATTTTCAACATCTTGCTGTTGTTTAGAGTCTTTCAACGTTCCATCTTCATTAAAGGCTTCAATGGCTTGAGAAATTGAGCGTTGTTCAGGAATCACTAACACTCCAATGCTTTCTAAAATAGCTCGCACATGAACTAAGCCTCGCATTCCCCCAAACCCGCCAGGGGAGGCGCTCATCAGGGCTGCAACTTTATGATTAAAACAGGCTAATCCGGGTAAATTCGGTTCAGGACGAGATGCCCAATCAATCACATTTTTTAATAAAGGTGTAATTGAACTATTATACTCAGGACAAGCAATTAATAAGCCTTGATGGGCTAACATTAAATCCTTAAATTCACGAACCGTTGCGGGAATTCCCTGTTGCGCTTCTAAATCTTCATCAAATAAGGGCATGGGTAAATTTTTTAAATCAATATAGGTTACTTCTGCCCCGGCTGCTTTAGCTCCAGATGCGGCAATTTGAACCAACTTTTTATTCAAGGAGGTTTCCTTAGCACTGCCAGCAAATGCGAGAATTTTGGGGGGATTTGCCATGATGTTTCCTCATTAGTTCTGGATTTTATTGTAAATTAAACTGGGTGAATTGGTCGAACTTTCTGGCTTAAAAATTGGGCAAAAATCGGATAACTGTTGCAAGCTGGTTAGGGTAATTTCTGGTTTGTCTCGATACATTGTTAGTTGTCCACTAACATAAACATAACCTCTTCCTAAGCCAGTATAGCGTTTATTGATTAAATGAACAATGGGGGCATATTGTTCACGGGTTGCTTCAGGAATCCATAGTTTTAAACTATGGTCTTTTGTGCCGGTATGAATAATTGCACTATTGCCAATCCATTTGGTAATTCCATCTTGTAAATCACAGAAAATAGTTACCCATTGTTGTTTCATGGCGGCGAGTAAAATTTTAGGATAATCTAAACGAACGGATAACACGCCATTGGGTTGTCCATAACGACGAAAATCATCGACAATTGAAGCTCGTAACGACCACCAAGGCATTAAAATTGCATAGTTTCTAAAGGCACTGTGTTCATTGGTTTGGGGATTCCAAATGATGCGATTATAAGCTTGAGCTTCCGCTTCCGCTTCCATCATTTCTTGATGGTATAATCGAGAAGAACCATATTTAATATAATAGGGACTCCAGCCTTCTTTAATTAATTTTAAATTATAATTTTCTCCATATTTATGAACATAGCAAATTAATCGTCCATGATGATCTCGATATTTTTCTAAACAAACTTCTGTAGGTTCATTGCCATCAAATTCAATATCAACTTTAGTTAAGAAACCATGTTCATTTGTAAAATATTGTTGTGCCATTTCAGAGGCAGCAATTCCGGCATTGGTTCGAGGTTTAGAATCATGGTTGAGAGTTTCTTCCGTATCAACACAATCGAGTCTTAAAAATTCTCGCTTATCATTGAGTAATACTTTGATGGTGTCTCCATCGACAACTCTTGTGACTTGTAAGTTTTTAATTCGAGTTCCCACAATATTTAATTTTCCTTTCAGTTGTAAATGATACAATTTATCTTGACACCAGCATTAATAGCTGTCATCATAATACCATAGAGGATAACAGACAATAGACAAAGGTTTATTAATTAAAATATAAGGATTGTGGTGATTTAGATCATTATTGGTGCTTTGATTGACAGCAAAAGCATTAACACTATCATCTGCTTTTACATGAAGATGGTGTTAATGCTCTCAACTTTTATTCAGGCTTTTTGTTGCGCTTTTTTTATTTTAATTGCGCTCAAGCATAACCAGGAACTAAGCATAACTCATCTTGAATTTAATTATTAATAAATTTCTCGAAAACATCACCAAATTCTTTACGAACATAAGTTTGATGAGCTTGATCAAGCCAATGAAAAGCATACTGGTTAATGGCTTTAAATTGTTCTTCTAAAGCGGAGGCAGTTGTAGAACGGTTAATGGCGTTTGTTGCTGTATTTAAACTGGTTTTAGCATATTCGTAATAAATCCCATTTTCTTGTTGAATTTCTGAAATTTTAATTAATGCTTTATACAGGTCTTTCAGCTTTTCAATAAAAGCTTTACCTACATCAATCGAATAGGAATGTTCACCCATCGTAAATTTGATTTCAATGTCCATATCTAAAGTTCCAGCCGTTTCTAGCTTGACATTTTTAATAATATGGTGGGTGTAATTATAACGGTGCAGCAAGCGTTTTTTGCTCACGGCAGAAGTGCCATCCAGATGAATCAAAGCACGATTAGTAAAGCAATATTCATCGGTTTTTGACTTAATGAGAAAATAGATTTTTTCCCCTTCTTCATGGAGGATATAATCATCGGTATCTACTTTGTCATAATCTGTGGGTTTGATAACAGCACCAATATCACTTAAACCCAAAACATCCGCCGCAATATTTTTGAACATAGATTTTCCTTTGCGATCGCATGAATAACATTAACTGAATTATATCCCAGATTTCAGACTTCAAAAAAGTAACGTACTGTACTACATGAATTGGCGAGGTCTATAGTATAAATACTTATTTTTATCTGTCTCTTTTTGACTGGGCTAGATACGAGAATCCAACTTTTTTAGTATAGCGTAGAAGTGGGAGTTTCAATAACCATATTAACACTGAAAACTGAGTAGAGGCAGGAGAACCCTGCCCCTACAATTGATAACTAATTACGCGCCGCCCCGCAATTTTTCTAAGACACTGCGATCTTGTAAGGTAGAGGTATCTCCGGTAATTTCCTGACCCGATGCCAACGAACGTAATAAGCGCCGCATAATCTTCCCAGACCGGGTTTTCGGTAAATCATCCGTAAACCGAATTTCTCCAGGACGAGCTAGGGCACCAATTTCATTGACCACGTGCTGCTTGAGTTCTTTGGCTAACTCATCAGAAGCTTCTTTCCCTTCCTCCAAGGTAACAAACGCCACAATATCCTCACCTTTAATTTCATCGGGTTTCCCAACCACCGCCGCCTCAGCCACCACCGGATGGGAGACTAAGGCTGACTCAATTTCCATTGTTCCTAAACGGTGTCCTGACACATTGATCACGTCATCCACGCGACCCATCACCCAGAAGTAGCCATCTCGGTCTTGATGAGCTCCATCCCCGGCAAAATAAAGGTTGCCGCCATCTTTCGGTTTCAAATATTCCCAATAGGTGCGGCGGAAGCGATCAGGATCACCATACACCGTCCGCATCATTCCGGGCCAGGGATAACGCACCACCAAATAGCCGCCACTTTCATCGGTTACGGGGTTGCCTTCCGTATCCACAATATCCGCTAAAATTCCAGGGAAGGGTAAGGTTGCTGAACCGGGTTTGGTGGGAGTTGCTCCGGGTAACGGTGTAATCATAAACCCACCCGTTTCGGTTTGCCACCAAGTATCGACAATAGGGCAATTGCCGTTACCAATGACTCGTTGATACCACATCCAAGCTTCCGGGTTAATGGGTTCTCCAACGGTTCCTAACAGGCGCAGAGACGATAAATTACGGGACTTGGGATGATGTTCTCCCATTTTCATAAACGCCCGAATAGCGGTTGGTGCGGTATAGAAAATCGTCACCCCGTATTTTTCTACCACATCCCAGAAACACCCAGGGTTAGAACTCCGGGGGGCTCCTTCATACATCACCGTTGTCGCTCCATTGGATAACGGCCCATAAACAATATAACTATGTCCGGTGATCCAACCGACATCGGCGGTACACCAATAAACATCGGTATCTTGTAAGTCAAAGGCCCATTTATTGGTAATGTGGGTGTAGAGGTTATAGCCGCCTGTGGTGTGGACAACGCCCTTGGGTTTTCCGGTCGTCCCACTGGTGTAGAGGATGAACAGCATATCCTCACTATCCATCGGTTCGGCGGGACAGTCGGCGGATACTCCTTGTTTGAGATCATGCCACCAATGATCTCGTCCGGGTTCCATGTGGATTTTTTGGGCGGTTCTCTGCACGACTAAAACGTTCTCAACCCCTGTCGCCCCGGCTTCAATGGCTTTATCCACTTGTTCTTTGAGGGGGACAATGGCATCTTTGCGCCACCCGCCATCGGCGGTAATCACCAGTTTAGCTTCTGCATCGACTAAGCGATCTTTTAACGCTTCAGCACTAAACCCGCCAAAAACAACGGTATGGGGAGCTCCAATGCGGGCACAAGCTAACATGGCGATGGCGGCTTCGGGTATCATGGGCATATAAATGCCAATGCGATCGCCTTTTTGAACCCCTAACTGTTTGAGAACGTTAGCCATTTGGCACACTTCCCGATGCAGTTGGAAGTAAGTTAAGGTGCGAGAGTCTCCGGGTTCTCCTTCCCAAATTAAGGCGGCTTTATTTTTCCGCCAGGTTGTTAAGTGCCGATCTAAACAGTTATAGGAAATATTAATTTTGCCATTGACAAACCATTTTACAAAAGGTGGTTGCCAGTCTAAAACTTGATCCCATTTTTGAAACCAATGGAGTTCTGTTTCGGCTAATTCTGCCCAGAACGCTTCAGGATTCGCTTTTGCTTTTTCATAGAGTTGTTTATACTCTTCTAAGCTTTTAATGTGCGCTTTCTGGGAAAACTCAGGTGTCGGTGCAAATAACCGATTTTCTTGCAGAATCGACTCGATCGTAGGTTGTGACATCTTGAATGCTGTAAGTAGAATAATAACTCAAGATCCATTGTTAACTCAGATCGACACTAACAAATCTATATTTTTTTGAAGTTTGTTAACTGTTGAGTGTTGACTGTTAACGATAGGCTGTTAATCACTAACCGACAATTAACAAAGACAAGGTATGATGGATGTGATTAATGGGGAAAACCCTGTTTGTCCATTAAGCTTAGACATCTTCAGCAATAATAGGGGTAAGTTAACATTAATAAAAATTAGGTATAGTTGAGTTTAAAGATGATTTCGGGTTTAGATTTTCACACGGGTTAATGTTTTCGGGTTCACCTTTAGTCACTCTTGATTATGGAAATGATTGGTCAACTATTAGATCGAAGATATCGAATTGTTCAAGTTTTAAGTTCGGGCGCCTTTGGACAAACCTATTTAGCGGCGGATACCCGTCGTCCGGGTCATCCCCAATGTGTGGTTAAACAATTACGTCCACCGAGTAACAATTCTAATATATTAAAAACGGCGTTACGATTATTTCGTCAAGAGGCGGAAATTTTAGAACGGTTGGGACGACATGACCAAATCCCCCAATTATTAGCTTATTTTGAAGATCATAATCAATTTTATTTAATTGAGGAGTTTGTAAGCGGACATCCCTTGATAAAGGAATTAATTCCGGGGAATCCTTGGCCCGAAGAAAAGGTGATCTTATTAATTGAAGAGATTTTAGAAATCTTGGTTTTTGTTCATCAAAACCAAGTGATTCATCGAGATGTTAATCCTTCTAATTTAATTCGTCGAAAATCTGATGAAAAGTTAGTTTTAATTGATTTTGGTTCGGTTAAAGAAGCCAGTACCCGACTCGCGGATGGCAATGGACAAGCATTACGAACCATTGCGACGGGAACTCCATCTTATATGCCTATTGAACAGTTCCAAGGTCATCCCCAATATAATAGTGATATTTATGCGGTGGGCATGATTGCTATTCAAGCTATTACTGGATTAGAAGCGTCTGATTTACCGAAATTACAAGACCCCGGCTTATCAAATAACGGAGAATCGAGTTGGCGAAATTATGCCAAAGTTACGACCGGATTAGCCCATGTGATTGATAAAATGGTTCATCCTTATTATAGCAAACGATATGTAACAGTTATTGATGTTTTAGATGATTTAAGAAAAGCCACTGGACGCTCAGGATTTAATATTAATAAGTTAAAGAACTTTCCAGTCTACCCAGAAGAAAAAAAACCTATTCCTTGGGGTAAAATTGTAGCGATCACTACGACGGGATTAGTCGGTTTAATCGTGATTTTTGGCGTGGTACAGGTTTTAAATCGTCCTGATCCAATCAAAGCGGAAAATGCTTTAAAAAAAGGCATAGAAAAAGCCGGAAAGGATGATCAAAAAGGTGCGATTCGAGCCTTTAATCAAGCGATCAAGCTAAATCCGAATAACCCTGAAAGTTATCAAAAACGGGGAAATGCTTACTATGACTTAAATGAATATGAGCAAGCTTTAGCCGATTATACCAAAGCCATTGAACTCAATCCTAATTATACAAATGCCTATTTTAATCGAGGTTTAACTCGTTATGAACTGAAGGATTTATCAGGAGCTTTAGCCGATTTTAATCAAGTCATGAAGCTACAACCTCAAGATGGAGATGCTTTCTATAAACGGGGTTTAATTTATTATGATCTGGAAGATTATGACAAAGCTATTCAAGATTATAATACGGTTTTAAGATTACAACCTGAACAATCTAAAGCTTATCGCGCTAGAGGAACCGCACGGGTAAAATCAGGAGATTTACAAGGAGGAATGGCAGATTATACCGAAGCCATTCGTCTGGAACCGAAAAACCCCATTGGATATTATGATCGCGGTCGAGCCAGATTTCATTTAGGGGATTATCAAGGAGCTTTAGCAGATTATAATATTGTACTAGAACTTGATCCGAATAATTCAGATGCCTATGCAAATCGCTGTAGCATTCATATTAATTTATGGGATTATAATCAAGCGATTACAGACTGCACTGAAGCGATTAATCGTGCTCCGAATGAAGTCGCTTATAATAACCGTTGTATCGCTTATTTGAACATAAAAGATTATCAAAAAGCCATTGAAGATTGCTCAAAAGCGATTGAAATTAAAGGAGATGATTATAAAGCTTATAGTAATCGAGGATTAGCTCGTTTTGGGTCTCAAGATTATGAAGGTTCAATTGCTGATTATACCAGTGGGATTAATATTAATCCTAATGATGCTGAAGCCTACGGAAATCGCGCTCAAGTTTATGTTAAACTGAACAATTATGATCAAGCGATCGCTGATTATGCTCAAGCGATTCGTTTGAAACCGAATTATGCAGCAGGTTATTATGGTCGGGGATTAGTTCGGGTTGAAATGGGTGATAAAACGGGTGCAATTAGCGATTTTGAACAAGCGGGAAAACTGTATTTGGAACAAGGCTTAACGGGGGGTTATAAAGATGCCCAGTTCCAAATTAAACAATTACAATAATATTGTATTGTTGTGGAGTTTAGCGACCAATGCGGCTGGTAAAACCAGAGGCTTTGAATTGTTTGAGTTGCAGAGGCGGTTCCAAGTTAGAAGGAACGGAAATTCTTAATTCAAAATCACTAATCCCTGGAGGTACCGTATCAATACTCCCTAACCGTCCTCGATTTTGCATCACGGGGTTATTCGTTGAATCATAAATCCGACCAAAAATGTCAGCATCTACAACCATTTTTCCCGATGTATTATTCGCTTTTCCAGTAATGATAAAACAATACGCTTCTTGACTGGAACCACTGGAAACCGCCCCTTCTGCTAATTCAGGAGGACAATCTTTATAACTTAAATCTTGCAGTTGAATGGGAATTAACGCCCAAGCGGGAGCAGCCCATAAACTGGTTACTAAAACCCACAAACAGACAGAAAAAATCACGGATAAAATTCTAAATTTCATAGGATAAGATGGCGATCAAACGAACAATAAATGCAAATTTAAAGTGTTTTTAGGACTCTAAATACTGCTGTAAAGACTGACGCATGATCTCGACAGGAACAGGTTGCTTTAACCACAATTCTAAGGCGGCGGCTCCCTGCTGTACTAACATGGGTAGTCCATTTAAAATCATCGCACCTCTGGCATCGGCTAAATTTAAAAATTCAGTCGTTTGAGGAATATAAATTAAATCATAGGCGATCGCACCTAATTTAATCTTGTCCATGACCGCAGGTTCAACGGGAGACTCGCCAACGTGGGGATACATTCCAACCGGGGTGGTATTCACCAGTAAGTCGGCTTCTGGAAGCACAACGGATAATTGTTCCCAAGGACAGGTTTTAACCGCAACCGCTAAAGGAGACAGCCGCCAACTGTCTTGAAATGCTGCTAATTTTTGTGGGTCACGACCAATGACATAAATTTCTTGGATTCCTAATTCTGCACATCCTGCCACCACTGCCCTTGCTGCCCCACCATAACCGAGAATTATAGCTACTTTATCTTTCCAGGTTTTATAATACAATTCTAATGGCTTGATAAACCCGATAACATCGGTATTTGTGCCACTCCAACCGTTATGGGTAGACCAAACCGTATTCACTGCACCAACGGATTGTGCTAAAGTTGTTATCTCTGATAAAAAAGGCAAAATCGCTTGTTTATGAGGGATTGTGACATTAAATCCCTGTACACCGATGGCTAAAAATCCGTCCAGTGCCGTTTTTAAATGACTTGGAGCAATGGCAAAGGGGAGATAAACATAATCTACACCTAAATGAGCGATCGCGGCATTCTGCATGACTGGGGACAGGGAATGTTCAATGGGATAACCAATGACTCCTAATAATTTTGTGGTTCCTTTAATCGGACTCATCAGAATAACCTCCTCTTTCAGACTAATAGTTAAACTCATCTTATCATTTTTTTACCCAGTAAAATATTGCTCTTATTGTTACAGATGAGGTTCCGAGTTAAACCGATTCAAATCATGTCTACTTTGCCAATAAACTTGATCTAAACCTAGGATTTTCCCGGTTTGGCTAGAAGCTCCAAAACCAAATTTAATCTAGCATTAACCGGAACAAAACTGATGATAGAACTATTATATTTTATAATAATTTATATTAACCGTTTAGTGTTGAAGAATATTATACGGCTAGTGATGGGTTAAAGTTAATTTCTCAATTGAGCAAACCCCCATTAATTTTATATACAGAAGCTGACCTTTTTTTTAAGCCAGGGCTATTTCCTGTATCCTATTCTAATTCAAACCTAACCTCCTTGCTTTCTTTCCTAATGAAGATGTGAGCCTGAATTATCAAGTATTTTTATCCCTCCTACAGCAAAGGGGTTTTATGCTTCCTACTATATCTTTACAAAAAAAACCCAAATCTTTAAATTAGCCCCTTGAAATCTTATAACTCTACAGATTAAATTGAATTGATCGGTCAGCCAGATTAAAACAAAACTCTGATTAACTTTAATTTCAAATTTAAGAAGGGAATTTTAGATGAATATTACCTGCAAATTAACGCTGAAAGTCTTCAGCATTTTAGCTCCTGCTGTTACGTTATTTAGTAGTGTTTATCCTGGTTTGACTGCCACATTTGCCAACGCCCAAACTCAGACTTCACTGTTTGAATTGAGTCATAGTCCCACTAATATTGCTACCTTTACAGATACTCAAACCGTAGCAATTGCTCGTCGAGGATTTGCAATTACATTCGCCAGTGCTAATGCTAATTTTGATGTTAATTTTTGTTTAGAACCTAACTATTGTTTGACTGAGGCAAACAGTTATTCTCAAGCGCAAGCTCAAGGAAATGGTCAAGAATATTTGGGTTTAGCTGAAGGTACAGCCATTTTGGCAGGATATCAATTTCAAATTAGCGAAAACTCTGAATTTTCCTTTAAATTTTACTCAATTTTAAATGGGGAGGTTAGCCAAAATTTGATTTCAAAACAATTTGCTAAAGCCACGAATAATATTGCATTCTATTTGTTTGAAGATTCTAGTCAGACTTTGTTAGATTTTTTTACCCTTAATAGTTCGTTAGATTCTGCTAATCAGTATGATGTATCGATTCAAAATAGTAATGGGTTTAATCTGTTCTTATCACCGTTTAACCAGGTAAACGGAAATCTAGTTTCTAATAGTCTTTTATTATTTGGGTTATATTCTCGTCAGTTTAGTCAACCTCAAAGTCTGACCTTAATTACTACTCAAGTCAGTTCAACCATTGTCCAAGCACTTGAACCTTCAACGTCCGTTTGCTTATTAGTTTTTGGTGGATTAGGAACAGCATTAAAATTGAAAAATAAAGCCAAAATTTATCAATAATTCTTGACACATTCAATTGATGTCAGGGTACATCTTTCGAGTTTATAACACTTAAATCACAAATTTAAGTGTTATAAAACCGATAATTCACTTCACTAGCTAACCAATCTTTAAACAGTTTTTGAATAATCTCTTGAGTTCGTTCAAGGGTCAATTCAGCTTGAATAAATTCTTCAACTAAGATTAAATGATAACCTTGGTCAGTTTTGACAGGACTTAATATTTCTCCAGGGGTTGCAGCAAATACAATGGCGGCAAAATCCGCTTTTAATTGCCAACGATAGAGTTTACCTTCATATCCACATCGTTCCTGACGTTGAGGCTCAATATCATATAAATGGGCAGCATGATAGAAACTAATTTCTTCTTCTTCTATCTGATAAAATAACTCTCTAGCCAAGCGTTCATAGGGAACAATAATTTGATATAAAGAAACTTGCTCAAAATTTAAGCGATTTTGAATAAAGTATTTTTCAACGTCTTTAGAAAATAAAGATTCCGCTAATTTTTGGGATAAAAGATGTTCTCGAATTCCCGCTTCCCAGTCATCGGACGTGATCATTTGGTCAGCTAACCAAGCTAAGGTATCCGCCGCTTTTTCTAAGCGTTTAGCATAACGTTGTTGATTAGCTTGGTTTTGAATTTCTTCAGCCGTTACAATAATCCCTCTTTCCTCAGCAACCTGATTAATAACTTTTTGAGACAATATTTTCTGATAAGCTTCCTTGAATTTCAGGTTTCGTTTCAGGAAGCTAATAATTTCTTCATCAAGTAAGTCCTTGGAAAGTTGCACCATAATCATTTGTGGAAATCCCAACTCCTTTAGCTTAACATGAGCAGACTGTTATAAATTACCGTGAAATTGGCTGACGTTAATTCTGTTTGCCCATTGGGCGATAAGAGCCTTAGAATTAAGGGTAATGTTTCTTATTGCCTTTAAAA